>NZ_JAKFCQ010000071.1:0-71993 GCF_036676585.1 Robertmurraya sp. | reverse complement strand
GTAATTTACCACCTTCTAGAGTTTGTGTCAATAGTGAAAAAGAGACTCCTAGTAAAGAGTCCCTTAAAAAATTTTATTGAAGAAATTGTAATACCTTTTTTACTGCTACCTCACCTTGATCAATACAATCAGGAATCCCTAAGCCTTCAAAAGAAGCTCCTGCTAAAAATACACCCGGTAATTCTTGAGCAACATGCTCATTGACCCTTTGAATTCTTTGTTTATGTCCAACGGTGTATTGAGGCATTGAGTCCTTCCACCTTGAAACAACAACAAAATCTGGATCCATCGTGATATTCATGGTCTTATTCAAGTCTTCAAGGACAATTCTAGTTAACTCATCATCAGATAAATCTACAATCGCCTCATCGCCAGGACGACCAACATAACAACGAAGCAGAACACTACCTTCAGGGCATGCATGTGGCCATTTTTTATGTGTCCACGTACAGGCAGTTATCGAATAATCGCTATTTCGCGACACGACAAATCCGGTCCCATTGATATCCTTTTCTACTGCTTCTTTTGGAAAAGCCAATGCAACGGTTGCCACTGAAGTAGATGGCATATGTTCAAAAGGATCGAAGAAATCATACTGCTGAAACATCGCATGTGTCACATGATGTGGTACGGCTGAGACAATAGCATCAGCTGCAAGTTTGTCTCCATTATTTAACTCAAGCTTGTATCCTTTGTCCACCTTTTTTATTCGATCAACACGGATTCCCTTCAACACCGACCCAGCCTCAAGTTTTGTTTCAATTCCGTCCACTAAAGACTGCAACCCGGAAGTCAGTGTTAAGAAAATACCTTTACTCTTTGCTTCAGGCGATTTTTTCGGAGCTTGAGGTGTTGCTTTTTTCATTCCAAGAACTAAACTGCCATATTTTTGTTCTACCTGATAAAATTGTGGGAAGGTTGCCATGAGGCTCATTTGGTCAATATCCCCTGCGTAGATACCCGAAAGAAGTGGCTCAATTAAGTTTTCAACCACTTCATCTCCTAGTCTTCTTCTAAAGAAGGTACCTAATGATTGATCCTCAACTGGATTTGACTTTGGTAGTACAAAATCACCAGCGGCTCTTAACTTTCCTTGAATAGAAAATAGTCCAGTCGTAACAAATGGGGCTAATTGTGTTGGGATACCCATAACAGAACCACCTGGCATCGGATGCAGCCTATCTTGAACCAATACATACGATTTCCCAGCTGTATTGTTCACAAGCTTTGACTCCATTCCTGCTTCCTTTACAAGACGCGTCGCACTTTGCTTTCTCTCTAGGTAGGAGTCTGGACCTCTTTCAATGACAAAACCGTCACGAACAACAGTCTGTATTTTTCCACCTAGACGATGCGTTGCTTCAACAAGGCATACGTCAATCGGTAAGCCCTTTTCACGAGCTTCCTTTTGTAAGTAGTAAGCAGCTGTTATACCTGTTATGCCTCCCCCGATTATGACAACCTTCTTTTTTTCTTCCAACACGGTTAATCGCCTTCTTTTCTAAAAGTTGTTTACGTTATCTCATGTTTAACTTGTCCAGTACAACCGTTGCCATCGCATCTATAAATAATGGTTGTGAATTCGGCATTTCTGGTCGGTAATACGACACACCTAATTCTTCCGTAATAATCTTACACTCATAATCATTATCATAAAGAACCTCTAGATGGTCAGCGACAAAGCCAACTGGTGTGTATACGAATGCTTTATAACCATTCTTTTCGTATAACTCTCTCGTTAAATCCTGAACATCTGGTCCAAGCCATGGCTCTGGTGTATTCCCAGCACTTTGCCAGCCAACTGCATAGTTTTTTACACCGGCACTCTCAGCAATGTAATCAGCTGTTTTTTGAAGCTGATCCGGATATGGATCCCCCGATTGAAGGATTTTCTCAGGTAAGCTGTGAGCAGAAACAATTAAAACCGAATGATCTTTTTCTTCTACTGGCATAGAATCAAAAGTTGCCTTTACTTTCTCAGACCAATACTGAATAAACTTAGGCTCATCAAACCAGCTTTCAACTGATGTAATTTTAAGATTTCCAAGTTTCTCTGCTTCCTCATGAGCTCGTCCGTTATATGACTTTACGCTAAATGTAGAGAAATGCGGCGCAAGCACGATACTCACTGCTTCTTGAATGCCATCCTCGTGCATTTGTTTCACAGCATCTTCAACGAACGGTTCGATATGCTTTAAACCTAAGTAAAGCTTAAATTCCACTTGATCCTGAACTTTATTTAAATGCTCCTGTAATTTCTCTCCTTGTTCTTGCGTTATTTTTGCAAGTGGAGAAATGCCACCAATTGCTTCATAGCGATTTTTTAAATCCTCTAGCATTTCAGGAGATGGCTTTCGACCATGGCGAATATGCGTATAATAACGTTCAATATCCTCCTCCTTGTAAGGAGTTCCATAGGCCATTACTAAAAGCCCCATTACTTTCTTTGTCATAATATCCCTCACATCCTGTTTATTCACGATTTTTTCAGCTATTTTTCACTCATTCATTTATTTTGCCAAAAAAAACGTGAAAGTTCTAGTAATAATACTTAAAATATAATAATTATTATTAATTAAGAATTATTAACGTTTGTTTGCTGCTGTATATTCATGAACAAAAGTTGTTAGACGCTTTAATGTTTCAGGATTAACGGAAGGAAACACACCATGCCCTAAGTTAAAAATATGCCCTGGATGTGCAAGTCCCTGATCAAGAATCGCTTTTGCACGCTCCTCTATTACTTCCCATGGAGCCAATAAAATAGCCGGATCTAAGTTTCCTTGAACCGTTTTATGTACTCCCATTTGGCGGGCTTCTTCAATTTGTAGACGCCAATCTAACCCAACAACATCTAGAGGAAGATCATTCCATTCTAGTGCCAAATGACTTGCACCCACACCAAACATAATTAATGGGACGTTTTCTTCTCTGAGTGCACTAAAAATTCGGTTCATCACAGGCTTAATAAAATAGCGATAGTCCTGAACATTTAAGGCACCGACCCAAGAATCAAAGATCTGAATGGCACGTGCGCCCGCTTTTATTTGTGATTTCACATATGTAATAGTCATCTCTGCCAATTTATCCATTAGCGCAAACCATGCCTTTGGTTCTGAGTACATAAATGATTTGGTTTTGTTATAGTTTTTCGATGGTCCACCTTCGATCATATAGCTAGCTAGTGTAAATGGTGCTCCAGCAAATCCGATGAGGGGCACGTTAAGCTGTTCCTCCGTTAGAAGCTTAATCGTATCCAGCACATATGGAACATCCTCTTCTGGATGAATCTCGCCTAATTTCTCTACATCAGCTAACGATTTGATAGGATTTGAAATAACCGGCCCGATTCCAGATTTTATTTCTACATCTACTCCGATAGCAGGTAGCGGTGACATAATATCTTTATATAAAATGGCTGCATCGACATCGTATTGCTCGACTGGAAGTCTTGTTACATACGCACAAAGCTCTGGCTGATGAGTGATTTCAAATAAAGAATATTTTTCTTTAATTTCACGATATTCAGGTTGAGACCTTCCTGCCTGTCTCATATACCAAACAGGGGTATAATCCGTTTGTTCTCCTCTTGCTGCCTTTAAAAATGTTTCATTAATTTGTCTTACCATTATGTTGACCCCTTTCAAAAAAACAAGCTATCTCCCATTTTAATATACTTTACTCATATTTTAAAAATACTGCGCTTACATACACATCTTCTAATATAGCTTTTTCTACTATAGATGTATAGATAACCGCCTCATCTGTCAAAAAATCTTCTTTTTTTAAATAATGGTTTTTCTTTTATAACAAGTTGAAATTAGGATTTACTAGCTCTTCTCGTTATAATAAGTCTATACATTGTAAGGGGTGAAAGAGTATGAATATCTTTATGACGAATGGGACGTATGAGTTTATGCACTCACTAAAGGAAAAGCATTTTCAGGAAAAGATGCTGCTTATGCAGGATAATGAAACAACACTTCTCATCCATGAAACAGATGGCAGTACAGTCTTCGCCTCCCCAAGGAAGTATGAAGCGATTGATCAATCAGGGGAATTGGCAAATGGAGCTTTTTTTGTGTTTAACAATATTCCTGTTAGCGAAGAAGGTAGGCCTGTGTTCGAGTATCGCTTCAAAAATCGGGCTAGGCTTATTGAACAGGAACCTGGATTTGCAGCCATTCGAGTGCTACGTCCCCTTTCTAACGATACATACATCATTTTGACTGCATGGAAAGAAGAAAAAGACTTTTTAAAATGGCAGGAGTCTAAGGCTTATGAAAAGGCTCATGAGAAAAGAAGAACCGAGAAGGGGATTGATCAGCAGCAACCACAAATCTTCGCTAGACCTTCCTTTGTGACAAAATACCACCTTGTCCTAGAGAACGAATAGAGAAAAGCCGGGAATGCTATCCATCCCGGCCCTCTTTTAATTTCATTAGTCCATTTCGATTTGCATATACCGCCGCCTGAGTTCGATCAGCCACTTGTAATTTACTCAAAATATTGCTCACATGAGTTTTCACCGTCTTCACACCGATGTATAGCTCATTACTAATTTCCTGATTTGTTTTTCCATCACCGATGCATATTAATACTTCCATTTCTCTATCAGTGAGCTCATCATGAGGTTTCTTTTCCTTTACTCTCAAACGACTCATCATCCGATTGGCTACTTTCGGTTCGATCACTGATTCGCCTCGAGCAGCTTTCCTAATCGCTTGAACGATTTCATCAGCAGTTGCTGTTTTTAGCATATAGCTAAATACCCCAGCCTCAATCGCAGGAAATACTTGTTCATCATCATAAAAGCTAGTTATGATAATAATTTTACAATTGGGGTTAAAGGATAGAATTGCCTTGGTTGCATCAATTCCCGTGCCATCTTCCATAAGTAAATCCATCAGAACAACATCAGGTTTTTTATCAGCAACTAATATCACTGCCTCTTTTCCACAATTGGCTTCTCCTACAATCTCGATATCTGGTTCTGTCTGTAAATATGAGATAATTCCTTTTCGTACAACTTCATGGTCATCTACGACAGCTAGTCTAATCATACAGTCCCCCTCCCAGTCACAGGTATTCTAATATCAATATATGTACCTTCCTTCTTTTTGGAGCGAATCGTAAAAATGCCACCGATCTCTTCACATCGTTCTCTCATTGTTTTCATTCCATAAGACGTCATCCGAACAACCTCTGGGTCAAAGCCTTTTCCGTTATCAGCTATAAACAAATAAATATACGATTCCTTTTCTGTTAATGTAATCGTTATTTTTGTAGCTTCTGCATGTTTTAAAATATTGGACAGGGCTTCTTGAATAATTCGAAACAAATGCTCTTCCGTTGCTTTTGAAACACAATCAAGCTCATCAATGCTCGCTTGAAAATCAATGCCTGTTTTCCCTTTTAGCTCTTGAATTAACTTGATTACGCCATCACATAGGCTATCATCTTTTAACTGAACTGGTCGAAGATGAAGTAATAATGCTCTCATTTCACCTTGTGCTTTAACCGCAATTTCTGATATCTGTTCTAATTGTTCCTTCGCTTTTAACGGGTTATTGTCAAATGTCCGGATGGTAGCTGAGCTAATCATACTGAGCGCAAACAGCTGCTGACTAACCACATCATGAAGATCTCTTGCCAATCGTTGTCGCTCTTCCATGACCGCTGCTGCATGTGCAGTCTGTGCGAGTGCCGTCTTTTCATCAGCTAATCTTCTCGTAGAATTTACTTGTTCTTGAATGTATTCAGCCAAATGATTTAATTCTTCCGTAATAAGGCCAATTTCATCCTTCTCAAATTCTGGTATTCTCTCAGAAAACTTTCCACTTCTTAGCGTAGAAATAAATAAGTAGATATCTGATAATCTTCCTTTAATTAAATAACTACCCTTAATGCCAAAGTACCCCCCAATAAGCAAAAGAATTAAAAAAACATAGAGGGTAAGCCAAAAGGTTGTATATATGGATAAGCTAGATGATTGCACATTAAATAAATAAATTTGTAATCCTAGAAAGAAACAAAGAGAACTAATGAATGCCATCATAATAAAACTTTGTAAAAACCAGAAACGAATACCGACTCTTTTCTTCATATGCTTCACCTATACCTTATCAATACGTACGGATCCAATTTTCAACTCAATCGATATCTTTAACTTTCGAACAGCTTCCTCATAGCCTGGTGATTGATAGGTTAACCCACGATTGATTGCATCGGTTTCCTTATCAAAGATACGAATATCTCCTACCTTTATATAAGATTGGACAAAAACAGGGACATCTTCTGGTATGATCATCTTGACATCTCCAATCCATCCTTGAACGATTATCGGAGTTTCTTTTTCCGGAATGTATGCTTGGCTAAAATCAATGAAATAGTCTCCAATTGTGTTATAAAGCTCCATTGGTTCTACTGACCAATTGGCTTGTTTAAAACTAACATCACCAATCGAAAAGCCTCTAGCTCTTTTTCTCTTTTTCTTCCCTTTTTCATCAAGTGTTTTAAACGCATCTTTAGGCATATCCTCATGAAAATGAAACCTAATTTTATTTTTTCTAGTCAGTATGCTAACGGCAATATAAATAATAATATATGGCCAAAGCTTCCAAAACTCCCAAAATCCAAAATCTAATTTTCCAATCCGATCAAATATTAATATAGAAGAAAAAAGAACTAAGAATAAAGAAAAAAACAAATTCCCCCTTTCAACTAAGGCTTTTACACAGAGAATCGTTGCAATGACAAATAGCAGAAATGGATAAGAAACGACAAATAACTCTGTTATTTCCATGGAAATGACACCTATATTAACAAGGAGGAGCACACCCCCTACTAGTAAGAGCATTATTGCAAACAGTACTTGGTTTATAGTCTGATATCTCAAATCATCCGCCTACTTTCAATCAATAGCTTAATAATTCGATCATTTTCTATATTCTCCTTCATTCATTTTACCTCTTTTTTTGAAAACCTGAACTGAACTCCAGTAGTTCTTTTTCTCCGTCTAGAGACGGAAAGATTTTCTTTTCCCTCTCACATCTTTGCCCATTTTACATATTCTGTAGCAACCAACCATATTAGGGCAAGAGCCTAAAAAGGCATGTTCCCTTCTATAGGAGAAAGGAGTTTGTTCGATGGGTATTGAGTTAACAGCATTACATTGGATTTACCTTTCCTTTATCATTTTAATTATAGGCTTCATGGTCATGAGAAGAGATACCTCACTCGTATGTATAACGGGAATATTTTTAATAGCGATTACCGCAACCGGTTCACTTAGCGCTTCTATTAGTGATATATTTTCTAGTTTTATCTATGCTATTACTGAGTTGCTCCCTACTATTCTAGTCATTTCCATTATCGTAGCTATGAGTAGAAGTTTAACTACAACCGGTATTAATGATGTGATGATTTCTCCTTTTGCAAAAATTATACGTACACCAGCACTCGCATACTGGACGATCGGTATTTTGATGATGGTTATTTCTTGTTTTTTTTGGCCGTCTCCTGCCGTTGCACTCCTAGGTGCCGTATTACTACCTGTCGCAATCCGTGTTGGTCTACCTGCCTTGGGTGTGGCAATGGCTATGAACTTATTTGGTCACGGAATTGCGCTATCTGGTGATTTTATTATTCAGGCTGCACCAAAGTTAACTGCCGATGCTGCTGGATTACCAGTTAGTGAGGTCATTAGTGCTAGTGTTCCTCTTGTCATCGTCATGGGTGTTGTTACCACCATAACTGCTTTCTTCTTTTTAAAAAGAGATATGAAACTCGGGAAGCTAACCACAACTTCTTATATTCACTCTAAGTCTGCAGATGAAAATACTGAGAAAAACTTATTATCTCTTAAACAGAAAAGATTTTTCTCGCTTTTGATCCCCGTTTTGTTTTTATTAGATGTTGTCGCCATGTTCTTACTCGATTTACAGGGAGGGGACGCAACGGCATTAGTTGGTGGAACATCGATCGTGATCCTCATACTAATCACAATCGTTGGGCATAAAAACAAAGGACTGGAAAAAACAACGAGCTATTTAATAGAAGGATTTCAATTTGGGTTTAAGGTTTTTGGACCTGTTATTCCTATTGCCGCCTTCTTCTATCTTGGCGATGCTGGCTTTTCAGTCATCATTGGTGAATATTTACCGGAAGCATCACAAGGGATCGTCAATGACCTTAGTGTCTCCTTAGCTGGTATTGTTCCGTTAAGCAATGAGATTGCTGCGGTAACTCTTACAACAGTCGGAGCTATTACAGGGTTAGATGGGTCAGGTTTTTCAGGCATTTCACTGGCCGGTTCTGTTGCCAATCTGTTTGCTGAGGGAATTGGTGCTGGTGCTGCTACATTAACGGCTCTCGGCCAAATTTCGGCCATATGGGTTGGTGGTGGAACATTAGTTCCTTGGGCTCTTATTCCGGCTGCTGCCATTTGTAATGTGGATCCGTTTGAATTAGCCCGACGAAACCTGCTTCCTGTTTGTATTGGTCTCGTCGTTACCACGATTGTAGCCATCTTTTTAATATAGAAAAAACCATCGTCAGATTCTTTCTGACGATGGTTTTTTACTTCAACAGCCCGACCAATTCTAATCCGTATGCAATCCCATCTTCGTCCACATGCTTGGTTACGTATTTAGCAGCACTCTTAGCCTTTTCATGTGCATTTCCCATAGCTACACTATTCTTAACAAAGGAAAGCATCTCAATATCATTTAATCCATCTCCAAAAGCATACACATGCTCAGGTGCAATGCCAAAATGATTCATAGCCGCTTGAATCCCTACCGCTTTTGATCCTCCAGCAGGTAACACATCCACCGCATATTCGTGCCAGCGGATAAAATCTAATTGAGGAAATGCTGATTTATAATCAACTTGATCTTCATCTCTATATATTAAAAAGGATTGATATATTTCTCGATCTTGATGATATAGAGGATCATATCCAACCTTTCCACTCACGTTTAAAGAACCAACAGCTTTTTCTAACATTGTATGTGATTCCACATTGCCCTTCATATCTTCGTGATCTAGATACACGATTGGGTGTTGATTTTTAGTTGAATAATTTGTAAGCTCTTTTAAAGCTGAGGTGTTGATTGGATTTTTGTATATCACTTGTCCATTTAATACGACATACTGACCATTAAAGCTTACATAATTATCTATTTCTAACTCTTTTCGAATCTCGGTTATATTAAAAGGAGATCTCCCTGTCGCAATTGCTACCTCATGACCTTGATCCTTTAACTGCTGAATAGATTCCTTTGCCGATTGTGGTAACTTTTTTTCTTCATTATATAATGTTCCATCAATATCAAAAAAGACCAATTTTTTGGACATGTAACTTCTCTCCCAATTAGAAACCCCATCCAAAAATTGAATGGGGCTACTTGATTTTATTCAGCAAGTCCTTCTTTAGCTAATACATCAGTAAGACCTTTTAACGCTTCCACTTCATCTGCACCCTCAGTTGTAATTGTAATTGATGCACCTTTAGGAATACCTAAAGACATTACACCCATAATGGACTTGAGGTTAACTTCCTTTTCCTTGTAAGCTAGTTTCACATCTGAGTTGAATTTACTTGCCGTGCTTACAAGAAGTGTGGCTGGTCTTGCATGAATACCTGTTTCATCAATTACTGTAAAAGTTTTCTTTGCCATCATTAAAACCTCCTAATATGCTTATAGCTTCTCACCGTTTGATTCGATCACGGATTTGTACCATCCAAAGCTTTTCTTCTTGATCCGACGAAGGTCGTTTTCACCTTCTTCATGTTGATTCACATAAACGAATCCGTAACGTTTTTGGAATCCATTCAACCAGCTTAAAAGATCGGTAAATGACCATACACAATATCCAAGCATCTCAACACCATCCGAAATCGCTTCCTGAATGGCTACTAGATGTGTTCGAATATAGTCTATACGATAATCATCGTTTACCACATCATTTTCTTCAAGCTTATCATACTCCCCTAACCCGTTTTCACTGATTAAGATTGGCAGGCCATATCGGCTTTGTATGCGACGAAGTCCAATTCGAAGTCCAACCGGATCTATATTCCAATCCCAGTTTGTTCTTTCTAAATTGTCATTCTTGACCGTTTTAAAAACACCTGGAATTCCTCTGTCTTTCGTTGTTCCTTTTTTCCCTGATGTATTAAAATGACCCTCCGCTACTCCATCAAGCGGGTTTTCTTCGTATGTGGTTGTTTGGTAATAGTTTACACCCATGAAATCAGGTTTTCCAGCTTTTAATAATTCAAAGTCGCCTTCTTCTACCTTTGGTGCCAATCCGTTCTTCTCTAGATAGTTCCATGTTGCCTCCGGGTATTTCCCCCACGCGTATACGTCCATCCACCAATGGCTCGTAAATTCCTCTGCATTTTCGGCTGCTAAAATATCTTTTGGTTTTGATGTGGCAGCATAAGCAGGCGAATAAGCAAAGCTAGGACCGATTTTCCCATCTGGAACATATTTACGGAACTCTTTAATGACGCTTGCATTCGCTAAATTAGCATGGTGATTTACTTGATAAAAGAGCTTGTCATCCTTTACTCCTGGTGGATGTGCTGCCCACTGATACCCAAGCATTGTAAAAATATTTTGCTCATTTAAACTCACCCAGTACTTAACACGATCACCAAATCGCTTGAATAAAATGTTACTGTAATTCGTGAAGTCTTCTATAATCTTTCTTGATTCCCAACCACCATATTCATCTTGTAACGCTTGAGGTAGATCCCAATGGTATAGCGTAAGAACAGGTTCAATATTATGCTTTACGAGCTCATTGATAAGATTGTCGTAAAACTGTAGACCTTTCTCATTAACCTCCCCTTTTCCTTGAGGAAGAATTCTTGTCCACGCCACAGAAAAACGATATGCCTTCATTCCCATTTCTGCCATTAACTGTACATCTTCTTTATATCGGTGGTAATGATCGACTGCTACATCACCAGTTGTCTCTTTAAATGTTTTTCCGGGTATGCGTACGAATAAATCCCAGTTTGATGGTCCTTTTCCATCCTCATTCCACGCACCTTCTACTTGATAAGCTGCAGAAGCTGCCCCCCAAAGGAATTTTTCTGGAAACGGCTTTAATTGCTTATGTATCATTTCTATCTCTCCTTCACTTTTCCGTTATTCCCAAAGTAATGAATATGGTCCTGATGCTTTCACACCAGAACCAATTCTTTGTTATTATGCTTTCTTTCCTGAGAAATTACTGAAACAAATTGTTAGCTAGAAACTTTCTCTAACTTAATCGTTTCGTACAGATCCACAAATTCAGTTGCTAAATCTTTTAGTGTGATTGCATTCATTAAGTGATCCTGAGCATGAACCATTAATAGAGAAATTTCTACCTTTTCTCCTCTAATTTCTCCTTGAATCAATGAAGTTTGAACATGGTGTGCTTCGTTTAATGCATCTGCGGCTTCCTGTAGTTTTGCACGTGCTTCTGTGAAATCTCCTCGTTTCGCTGCTGCTATCGCTTCCATTGAAGAGCTTTTTCCATTTCCACCATGTAAAATAATCTGAAATACTGTTTCTTCCATTGTTGCCATTGTAAGTCCCTCCGTATAAAAAGCATTCTCACATAAACTCATGTGAGAATCCTTCTGCTATTTTTTTAACGCTTAATTAGCTCACTTTTGATGAATTATTTACTCCGCCTTCTTCTTGTTGCTTCATCTTATCCCACATTCTGAAGAACGGGAAGTAGATAACAAATGCGATGACGATGTTGACAGCCTGCATGATAGCTCCTGAAATTTTCCCTCCAGTTGCTAGGTATCCACCGATAATTGGCGGCGTTGTCCAAGGAATCGCGATACCTGCTGGCTTCGCAACTAAACCTAACTTCATTGAGTAATACGTTACAATGATTAGAACGATTGGTGTTAAGAAGAATGGTACGATTAGTAATGGGTTCATAACGATTGGCGTACCGAAAATGATTGGTTCGTTGATCATGAATGTTCCAGGGCCAGCCGCTAATTTACCAAGCGCCTTCATTTGTTGGCTTCGTGCCCAGAAAAGCATAAGCATCGCTAGACCAAATGTAGCACCTGTACCACCAATATTAATGAATATTTCAAAGAATTGTGCTGTAAAAATATTAGGTAATTCTTCACCAGCACGGAATGCAATTTGATTTTCTTCTGTTGCCATTAACCAAACTGGGTTTAGAACCCCTCCAACGATGTTTGTTCCGTGTAGACCTGCTGACCAAAGCATCATAATAAGCATGTAGGCAAAAATAGATCCGATTAAGCTTCCACCCAATAATCCAAGTGGTTTACCAAGTACTAGTTGAACCACATCATGTATACTATTGATTCCAAAATATTCAATCACTAATCGAATAAGGAAGATCGTAGTAATAACGATAAAACCAGGAACAAGTGCAACAAACGATTTACTTACTGCCGGTGGAACACTATCTGGCATTTTAATAACAATATTTTTCTTAAGAATAAGGTTATACACTTCTGTTGAGAATAAAGCGATTAAGATCGCTACGAATAGTCCTCTACTTCCCATAAGAGCAACTGGAATAGCGCCTCCAACTGCGATCGCATCTGTTGCTCCATCTGGAGTAAACGGCACATTGAATGGTGTAGCTAATAAGAACGCACACAGTGAGATTACCCCTGCTGTAATGGCGTCAATGCCATACCTCTCAGCTAGACGATACGCAATACCGAATGCTGCGATTAGACCCATCATGTTAAACGTTGCATCTGTTGGATACATTAATTTTGCTAACCATTGATCTCCGAACACACTTGCCATGAAATCGGCGTAACCAGGAATCGGTAGGAAACCCAAGATTAGGAATACAGAACCGATAATAATCATTGGCATCGCTAGGATAATTCCATCTTTTAAAGCACCTAAATGTCTTTGTGCGGCTAATTTACCAGCAAAAGGCATAAACTTTGATTCAAGGAAACCTAAAAACTTATTCATCACGTTTCATTCCCTTCTCTATAAAGAGATATTTAGTTTTTTAGTGCTACAGCTGTTTTTAACACTTCTGCCCCATTACACATTCCGTAGTGAATTGGGTTGATAGAATCAACCGGGATATTCTTTTCTTTTCCAAGTTGTTGCATTTGAGGTAATAGGTAACGTACTTGTGGTCCAAGAAGCAATACATCTGCTTGATCGATATTCGCTTTTACTTGGTCTGCACTTACTGCCCAAATTTTTGACTCAAGGCCTTGTTCCTTTGCAGCCGCTTCCATTTTTGTTACTAGTAAACTTGTAGACATACCTGCCGCACAGCATAATAGAATGTTCATCATAATTCCTCCTAATATTTTAAGTCACTCTCTTAATCATTGAGAGCGTATAAGTGAAAGATTAACTGATAACAAGAAGTCTTACTTTATTGTTTTGCTTTGTTGTCTCTTCTTGATGTCTTTATTGTAAGTGTAAAACGCTTTCACTTACATCTATCAATTTTCCGTTTCTCAAAGGAAATGGCTAACTGAATTCTTTTTTACAAAAAAAACAGGGAGCATATTATCACCCTGTTTTTTGCTTTATTTATTTTTTAATAGTTTTGCATATTTTAAAACTTCAACACCATTACAAGTTCCATAATGAACAGTGTTGATCACATCCACTGGAATTCCTTTTTCTTCTCCAAGCTTTTTAAGTTCAGGAAGTAAATGACGAACTTGTGGACCTAGTAGGATAACGTCTGCGTCTTTAATATGTTTATAAACAACATCCCCGGGTACTGCCCAGATTTTATTGTTTTCCCCCTGATCCATTGAAGTTTGATTCATTTTTCTTACTAGTAAGCTTGTTGACATACCAGCTGCACAGCATAATAAAATATTCATCACAAATCCCCCTTTACTAACATTAGAAAGTAATCGCTTACAATTAGGTTCCTCTTTTAAAAGAAAAGACACCAACCTCTAGACCTTTAAGAAGGTGTCTTTAAATTCATGATAGGACTTTGCCTTTATTAATTGTTGTACTAACTCACGATCATCGATCACTTTACCGAGCATATCGTACATTCTTTGTAAATCTCCGCTACTATCCTTTTCAACACTAAGCAAACAAACAAATTGTACAAGTTTATCGTCCCACTCTATCGGCTTTTGTAAGGTACAAATTGACCAAAATGTCTCGTCTGTTAATGGATTTAATGGATGTGGAATCGCAACAAAATTTCCAAAGGATGTGGAAGAAAGAGATTCTCTCTCCTTCACTGATTCAATAAAAACATCATCTATCAAACCCATTTCTTTCAAATTCGAAAACATGTAAGAAAACACTTCTTCTTTCGATAAGAGTGCTTGTTGTAAGAAAACTAGTTCTTCCCTCGTATACTCGAGGGTTGTCGTTTGCTCTGATACAGCCGACCTAATTTTATTTAAATCTTGATCACCTAAAAATGTATTCACATGGAGGACAGGAATGGACATTTTTTGCTGAATAGGTACTGTACTAATAATGAAATCAATATCATGTAGATCCATCTGCTGAAGCTTATAAAATTCAGTAGTATCGACAATATCAAGCTTTGGTCCAAAGGTTGACTGAAGCTTATAGTAAAGCAATCTCGCACTACCTACACCTGATGCACAAACAATTAAGCATCTTTTCGGACCATGGTGGATTTGCTTTCGCTCCATGGCTACTCCTATATGGAGGGCAAGGTATCCAATTTCATTCTCGTCTATATCTATGCTTAGTTGTTTTTTCATCTCTTTACCAGCAATAAGCCCTGCTTGAAACGCTACTGGATAATTAGCCTTGATTTCATCAATCATTGGATTTCTCAAGTTCATTCCATAACGGTAACGATTGATTGCTGGTTTAATATGCAGACACATTTGTTCTAAGAGTTCCTTATCTTCGCTAATTCCTAATGACAGCTTTTCATCTATTTTTGCAAGGATGTCAGATACTAACTGAGCAATTTTTTTATCAATTACTTTCCCCACTTGCTCACCAGGTGATTTTTCAATCATTTTCGTACCTAAAAGATGAATGGCTATATAAGCGACCTCATTTTCTGGAAAATCAACCATAAGGGTTTCACTTAGATTTTTCACAATTTTTTCTGCAACAGAAAATTCTTTTTGTCCAATGATTTCATTTAATTCATCTGAATACAATAAAACATGATTCCCTTCACGGATACGCTTACAAGCTATTGCTACATGGATAATCAAATTATTTAACCCGACATCAGAAAGGGTAATATGATGTTCCCTAATAAGCGCTAATATGACGTTTCGAATCACTAGAATTTCTTCCTTGGTTAGGATATTCAGTTGTTCATTAACAATATCAAGTTCGTCCCTTTTTTTATTAAAAATATAATCCGACATACAAAAGCGGACCTTAACTTCATCACCTTTAATTCTTAAACCATAATTAGGTTTCTTTTCTAAACTTAATCCATACCTTGAAAGGATTTTCTTAATATCCTTTACGTCATTTAAGATCGTTGAGCGACTAACAAATATTTCATCAGCTAAATGATCAAGCTTTACAAATTTATTCGTTAGAAGTAGCCTCGTAATAATATACCGTATCCGTTCTTCAGGTGAGTCGGGCCTTCCAACGCTCGTTTCAGCCGTATCTTGAAACACTTCATTTATAAAGGTGATGAACTGTTGATTGTTATTTACAACTAGTTCATATCCCGTTCCTCTTACTGATTTAATATCTGCACCGTTCTTTTCAAGGATTGCCTGAAGGTCTTTCATATCATTACGAATGGTTCTTGATGTTACTTTAATAACACTAGCTAAATACTCGCTCGTAATAGGCACCTTCGCTCCCATTAGTTCTCCGAGTATCATCGTGAGACGAGAAATAATCATTTCGAACCTACTCCCCTAGAATCTATTTCTTTCTAAAATACGTTTGGTTTCGTTCTACGGACTTTTCTGAAAAGTTAACATTTCTCTCTATTTCTTGTCAAGTTGATAATTAAAATAAGACTTCCTTCTTGATTTTCAATGACTGTAAGAATAGGATAACATTGTATATTAATTTATTGGAGGGAATGCCTTGAGTAGCGCTGATAAAGTAATTGGATATGTAGGAACGTACACAAAAGGTGATAGTGAAGGGATTTATCGCTTTGTTCTAGACACAAAAGCTGGAAAAATTGAAGAGGTTGAACTTGCAGGTAAGGTAGAAAACCCTACCTATGTTTCTATTACAGGAGATAACAAATTTCTTTATTCCGTTTCAAAAAACGGTGATCTTGGTGGAGTAACTTCTTTTTCCATTGAAGAAGGAACGGGAAAGCTTCAAAAAATAAATGATCAAGGGTCTGCTGGTTCTCCTCCTTGTCACTTAGAAATAAACCCAAGAAATACCGCATTGTTTACCGCAAACTACCATAAAGGAACGGTTGAAGTGCATAAGGTAAACCCAGAAACGGGTGAAATCCAACCTACTTCTTCGAGCGTTACCCACACGGGAAGCGGTCCAGATCCTAGACAGGAAAAGGCTCATACACACTACTCTGGCCTAACTCCTGATGGAAAATACGTGGTGGCAGTTGAACTTGGAATTGATAAAATCTTTACATATGAACTGAAAGAAGATCAATTATCCCTAGTTTATGAACTTTCTGTGAAACCTGGAAGTGGCCCAAGACATATTGTGTTTCATCCAACAAAACCACTCGCTTATGTGATGACAGAATTTAGTGGAGAAGTACTCGTCCTTCAATACGATTCAACTAACGGTAGCTTAAAACAAATTCAAGCCATTTCTACACTTCCTTCAAGTTTTACCGAAAACAATCAAGGAAGCGCGATTCACATTAGCTCCGATGGGCGTTATGTGTACGCTGGAAATCGAGGACATAACAGTATTGCGAGCTTTGTTACAGACGAAAATGGCTCCCTTTCATTTTTAGAACATACACCTACAGAAGGTGATTGGCCACGTGACTTTGCACTAGACCCTACAGAATCGTATATTGTTGCATCTAATCAAGAGTCAGGCAACCTTGTCCTTTTTGCTAGAGACAAGGAGTCAGGAAAGTTACGTCTCCTTCAATCTGACATTACCGTTCCTTATGCAGTTTGTGTGAAGTTTTTATCTATTTAACGAACGAAAGACTACCTTTCAGGTAGTCTTTCGTTTTTTCATATCAAAGATAACCATTTTTTAGTGAAAAAGATGTTATAATTATCTGATATTAGTAAAAGGAGTGGGGATTAATTTGCTTACGACACTGTTTACAAAGCTAGAAAATTATTATCCTGAAATGGTTGAGATTCGAAGATACTTGCATCAGCATCCAGAGCTTTCTTTTCAGGAAGTGAACACAGCTAACTTTATCGCATCTTATTATGAAAAACTCGGTGTGGAAGTACAAAGAGGTGTCGGTGGCAATGGGGTAGTAGCAAAGATACAAGGAAACTATCCTGGAAAAACAAAAGCCTTACGTGCAGACTTTGATGCACTTCCTATTCAGGATGAAAAGGATGTTCCATACAAATCAACTGTTCCAGGTGTTATGCATGCTTGTGGGCACGATGGTCATACTGCGTCCCTACTTGTCCTAGCTAAAGTACTCCATGAATTAAAAGATGAACTTCACGGTACATATATTATGATTCATCAACATGCAGAAGAGTATGCTCCAGGAGGCGCGGCATCCATGATTGAAGCGGGTTGCCTTGAAGGAGTAGATGTTATCTTTGGTACGCATTTATGGGCAAGCGAGCCTACAGGGAAAATTCAATACCGAACTGGTCCTATTATGGCAGCAGCAGATCGATTTGTGATTACCATCCAAGGCAAAGGTGGACACGGAGCACAGCCACATAAAACAAAGGATTCCATTGTTGTTGGTGCCCAACTCATATCCAATTTACAACAAATCGTAAGCAGACGTGTCAGCCCAGTAGAGTCCGCTGTCGTAACCGTTGGATCCTTTGTCGCAGACAATGCCTTCAACGTAATTGCGGATAAAGCAAAATTAATCGGAACCGTCCGCACATTTAACGAAGACCTTCGTGACTTTATTGCTGACGAAATCGAGCGCATTGTGAAAGGTACTTGCATCGCCTCTGATTGCTCGTATTCCTATGAGTATGTAAAAGGATATCCGGCTGTTGTTAATCATAAAGAAGAAACTGAGTATCTTGTTCAACAAGCAAATGATATGGATGACATCAAAGTAGTGGAAGAAGCAGAGCTACAGATGGGTGGAGAGGATTTCGCTTATTATCTACAGCATGTAAAAGGAACTTTCTTCTTTACTGGGGCGAAGCCTGTTGGCGTGGAGGTAGCTTACCCGCATCATCACCCGAAATTCGACATTGATGAACAAGCCTTACTCGTAGCTGCTAAAACGCTCGGGTCAGCTGCCATTAACTATAAATAATGCTTATCGGCCCCTACTACTCAGGCAGTGGGGCCATTTTAAGTAAACGAAGTCGATAACAGTTCATTGCCACTTCTCCTAAAGAGTCTAGAAGATTATAGTTCGCATACGCCCCTACGACTGCTCCAATCCCAGGGACTAGCTGAAGCATTTTTATAAAGTCAATATGATCTCGGTACTCTTGTTGGAAAGATTGCCAGTCCATATCCTCATAATTTTGTTTTCTTTCCTCCCAATTTTCAATTACCTCAAATGTTTCTAGTCTTTTTTCATCACTTGAGAAGGCTAGTGAGAATACATGTAAAATAAATATTCGTTCCTCAAGCTTTTCGGGATTAAAACCGTATATCGTAGCTGTTTCACTTAAGTACTTCATTTTAATGGACAATAGTAGCGGAAAGTCAGCTAAACCTAGAAAAATCCCTCCCGCTCCTGTACCCGCCCCTTCTAATGTAGCTGTTTTACGGTAAAAGGAAAGTTTTTCAGCAGCCATTTTATCTTTTTCCATTAACGATGAACCGGCCCTATTCTCTTTTTTTGTAGTGACATAAGACCCTACTAGTAGTGCTTTAACCATTTGCTTAATGCTATCAGTAATAATTTGATGCGCCTTTGCAGGGATCAACTCATTTATTTTCCCTTGTGCTTTTTTAGATACTCGCTGAAGGAAAGGTGATTTTTTAAATAATTTCCGTTTCCATAAAACGATTTCATGATAAATCTTTAATTCGTATTCATTCATAAAATTCCCCCCTCCTTTCCTTTATACGTTTGAAGAAGACATTTGTTTCAAAAAAAGAAGAAGGCTGTCGCCTTCTTCAACTTAATGCTGCTTATTCGGAAGCCTTTTCTCTGGGTGATTATTACCACTCTTCTTATTTTTTAGTTCCTTTTTTTTATCTTCTGCCAGCTTATCAACAAATTGACTTGTATTTTCCATCATGACTCCCCTTTCTTTTCTGGGTAGTCATAGTGTAACCAGCTTTGTAAAAATTACGTCAGCTTTTTATGACTATACTGATATACAAACAAATAACTGAATGCAATCCCTGCAAACAATGCAAAAGCACTGATAACCAAGTCACCCTTTAAGAGGATGGGAATGAATAGTAATAAGGATTGAATACTTAATACGACAAAAAGAAGCTTCTGAAAAGATATTTTTTTCGTTATTTCTTTTACTGGATATAATTGTATCCATAGCTTATTTTGATGGTGATTCCATAATGGAAGCAATTGAAAGCCTGTTAAGTAAATAAACAAGACAACGAAAAGGATTTGTCCATATCCAAAAGTGACAAAATATAGGACAAGTCCTCCAATAACGGTTAGACGTATCCACAAGCCTAGATAATCTCCACCTCGGATAAAAGTTTGAAGAAATAAATGTAAAAATGTAGCATCCTGTTGATATGGCAAACTTGAGGGTATCCAATCCAGCCACCTGCGTCTCTTTACCTCATCCTTTAATTTCGGAACATCTGTAAACAAATTGGCTAAGCGATAAAATGACATCATTCTTCTTTCTTCCAGTTGAATAAGACGCTCCCATTTTAATCCCTTTTTCTTTGTTTGATTATAGTATGTAAAGAAAAGAAGAAGTAATAAAAAAGCGACAACCCCAATTAACCAAATCGCTGCTTGATTAAACAAAAGGTATAAAAATACTCCGTTCACCACAAATCGAATAACCGTATCTAGTCTTTGAGTGGACTCCTCCACATAATATTGTACTCTCCATCTTATATACAGATTTAACAGTTTTAACCCAGCTAGTACGACAAGAAACGGAAGGAAATGATGAAAACCACTTCCTGTTACTTGAGCGTAAATCGGCATTAGGACACCGAGGAAAAGTACTAACAAATACAAGCCAATAAAAAAACTCAAAAGAATACTGCGATTAAAATATGATTGGAGTCTTTCTTCAAGGGCAAGAAGAAACACTTTATCAGGATCAACTACAAAAGTAAAAATGGGGCTAATTGTAACCACTAACGATAAAATGATTGCCATTAACAGGGCAACGGGAAAATCACCTGATAATGTCTTTACCCATTCTTGATAGTAGAAAGCAGCAGTTCCTAATAAAAAAACAAGGACAATGACGATATGACCGTTAAAAATATATCGAGAATACCGACCAATTTCTTTACTTGCTGTTCCGAGTCGCTCCCTCCACAGCTTATGTGCATCAAACATAGTCTTCTTCCTTTGTGAGTTGAATATAAAGATCATCAAGTGTAGCATCCGGCATTGAAAATTGCTCCCTTAATTCTGCTAACGTGCCCTTCGCACGAACCTTACCTTCATGCAGAATAACAAACCGATCACAATATCTTTCCGCTGTTGCAAGTATGTGGGTAGACATTAATATCCCTGCACCGCTTTCCTTCATCTTCTTCATAAGATCTAACAGAGATTGAATTCCAAGTGGATCCAGTCCTACAAAGGGCTCATCCACAATGTAAAGAGAGGGCTGAACCAAAAAAGCACACATAATCATAACCTTTTGTTTCATTCCTTTTGAGAAATGGGCAGGAAACCATTTTAGCCTCTTACTCATTCGAAATTCCTTCAACAGGGTTTCTTTTCTCTCTTGAAAGGTCTTTTCGTCTAATCCATATGCCATAGCTGTTAAACGTAAATGCTCATCTAATGTTAACTCATCATATAGAATGGGTGTTTCTGGTACAAACGTAAATTCTCTTCTATATTCCTCTTTGTTTGTATGTATGGCTTTTCCATTAATCGTAATTTCACCCGATTGTGGCTCCATCAAGCCAATAATATGTTTAATGGTTGTGCTTTTGCCTGCCCCGTTTAGTCCGATTAGACCAACAATTTCATTTGCTTTCACATCAAAAGAAATGTCTTTTAAAACAGGGTTTCTAGTATATCCACCGGTTATATTTGAAAGCTGCAAAAGTGTCATTTATCTTCCTCCATTAGTTGTTAGCACCATTTTAACAAAATGTCATCCTAAAAAATAGAAATAGGCATTTTAAAAAAAAATCATTTCTTTTTGTATAGAACCTCTCAATGCGGGCATGATAATATTCGAAGGGGAACAACAGTAGATGTTCAATCATCGAAATGAGGTGTCAGTGGGCGATAATAATCAATCACGATACGTTTAACGTTCCTATATGCTTTGATCTAACCACATTTTTATAAATGAGGTGTTCGCAAAAGACCAATCTGCTATGCTTTATAAGTTGTAAAACATATAAAGATAAGGGGATGGTTCGCTTGAACAAAGGATCGAAATCTCTATAGACAAATCATTTTTAAATGAGGTGTTTATCAAAGAGAATTTATTGCTATAGAACGATTAAAAAGCTTTCCCCTTCAAGAACGGGCGGGATTCCTTGCGAATCCTGCCCTCTTATTTGTTTAAATAATATGGTAAAATATACATATATATGAATAGGAGGGACAAATAATGAGCGATTGTATTTTTTGCAAAATTGTGAATGGAGATATTCCCGCAGCGAAAGTATTTGAAAATGACCACGTGGTAGCGTTTTTAGATATTAGCCAAGTAACAAAGGGACATACATTGATCATTCCAAAGGTACATAAGGAAAATCTTTACGAATTGACTCCCGAGATTTCTAGCGAATTATTCAAAGTGGCTCCGAAGATTGCCAATGCCATTAAAGATGCGTATCACCCAGTCGGTCTAAACCTTGTTAATAATAATGGTGAAAAAGCTGGACAATCAGTGTTCCACTTCCATATGCATTTAATTCCTCGATACGGTGAAGGAGATGGATTTGGAGCAGTTTGGAAGTCAAATCAAAGCAACTACACTCCAGACGATCTTCGAAAAATCGCGGATTCTATCAGCAGTGAATTGTAAGACTGTTCTTTTAGGACAGTCTTTTTTCTATTCCTTTTTAAAATTTTCATAATGTTCAAATTCTCATCTTTACATAGTACGATTTTCTGTTAGGATAAATATATCTTTTTTTCTTTGCTGCTTTAAACCGTAAATATCTAATTGGAGGTATGTATTGTATGAATCGTGCACTAAATTTTAATGCAGGACCAGCTGCTCTTCCAGCGGAGGTTCTAATTGAAGCTCAAAAGCATTTGCTTAATTTTAACGGTACCGGCATGTCGGTAATGGAGTTAAGCCATAGAAGTAAGCCCTATGAGGAGGTTCACGATGGTGCCATCTCGAAGCTTAGAAAGCTGATGAACATTCCTGATGATTATGAAGTCCTTTTCTTACAAGGTGGTGCTAGCACTCAGTTTTCTATGGTTCCGATGAACTTACTCCAGGAAGGTAAAACAGCTTCCTATATCCTTTCTGGTGCTTGGTCTGAAAAAGCGTTAAAGGAAGCAAAAAAAGTTGGACAAACGAGCATTCTCGCTTCAAGTAAAGATAGCAATTATAACTCTATTCCAGAGTTTACGCTCTCAGATCTTTCACCTGAAACTGCCTACCTTCATATTACTAGTAACAACACGATTTTCGGTACGCAATGGCAAAACTTCCCAGATTCACCTGTTCCTTTAATTGCAGATATGTCGAGTGATATTTTAAGCAAAAATTTACAAGTTGAAAAATTTGATTTGATTTATGCTGGAGCACAGAAAAATCTAGGGCCTTCAGGAGTTACTGTCGTAATTATGAAGAAAAGCTTGTTAGAACGCTCTACAGATGCGTTGCCAACCATGCTTAATTACAAAACTTATGCTGAGAACAATTCCTTATATAACACGCCGCCTACAATCGCTATTTATTTATTGAAGCTTGTACTTGATTGGGTTGAAAATCAAGGCGGTGTTACAGCAATTGAGAAAATAAATGATCAAAAAGCTAAACTTCTATACGATGCGATTGATGAGAGTGAAGGTTTTTATAACGGGCATGCCACGCCTAATAGCCGTTCGAAGATGAATGTGACTTTCACTTTACAAAGTGAAGAAGCAACAAAAGCTTTCCTTCAACAGGCAAAAGAAGAGGGCTTTGTTGGATTAAATGGTCACCGTTCAGTCGGTGGTTGCCGTGCATCCATTTATAATGCTATTCCACTTGAGCATGTTGAAAAGCTAGCCGAGTTCATGAAGAAATTTTCGCAAAAGTAATCAACAGAATAGTTAACTTTTTTAATAATTAGTAGTGTGATATAATTAGAGCAAGTTTTTCGCTATAGGCAAAGAGTGCACTATAGGAGGAACGAAAATGAAAGTAGAACAGACGAGGAGAGATGAGAAATGAATACGAAAAATCTTGTTGCACTATCATTACTAGTGGGTATGGGTGCGGTATTACATGCAGTTGTTCCACCAATTCTTTTTGGAATGAAGCCTGACATGATGTTAACGATGATGTTTTTAGGAATTATGCTATTCCCAGAAAAGAAAAATGTGCTCCTTGTTTCATTAGTTACAGGCATTATTTCTGGCTTAACTACGAGCTTTCCTGGAGGACTATTCCCGAATATTATCGATAAGCCAATTACTGCCTTTGTTTTCTTTGGCCTATTTCTAGCTCTTAAGAAATTTAGAAACAATATGGTCAGTGTTGGTGTATTAACTGCTGTTGGTACAGTTGTGTCCGGACTTGTATTCTTAGGTTCAGCTAGTGTAATTGCTGGGTTACCAGGCCCATTTGCAGCATTATTTGCTGGTGTGGTCTTACCAGCTACTGTGGTTAACACAATTGCTATGATTGTGCTTTACCCAATTGCCTATGTAATTGTTAAAAGAACAAAACTTAACCAGCAAGTTATTTCTGGTTAATAGAAAAGAACCCTTCAAGGGTTCTTTTCTATTTTATGCTGGATAGAAGAATGGCAGCCAACATTAGGAGGATCCCAGTCCCCAATAGTGCGCCTGCCCTTTTTTTCAACAGCTTTTTTGGAGGATAAAAACCCGGTTTCATTAGCGATAAAATATAAAAAACTGCGGCTACTAAACAAATAATGCTTATTAGAAATAATAAGCTAACCATCCATACCACCTTCTTGTTCGTGAAATATTTATATATATGCTTGGTTTATAGAATCTATGTAATTCTACATGTTTACCCATGATGAATCATGTTAATATAAGTCCTATAAACGTTTATTTAGGGGTGAGTTTATGAATGTAAAGAAAGTCCTTCTTGGAATGGTAGTTGGAGGAATTGCTAGTGGCGTTGCTACATTACTAACAACTCCTCGATCTGGCGAAGCACTTCGGAAAAATTTAGTACGTTCTGAAGAAGAATGGAGACAAAATCTGGCCACTCTAAGCACTTCTATACGAGATGTGAGCAATGAGGTCGCTTCAGTTACTAAAGAAGGGAAAGTTGTCCTTACAAGCTTGATTAAAGATATAAAAATTAGTGTACAAGCCTGGAAGGAGTCTACGGCCACCAACCAATATGCGATTAAAATGGAGCTTGATTCGATTCAAGAAGCGTTACGAAAACTTGAAAATGATTTACAAAAAAAATAGTCATTATAGAAATAAAAGCTTTTATCTGTCCTTTTTTTCAAAAGAAAAGAAGGATTTTTTTCTTTTGTAAAGAAAATCTCAAGTTATTATTTACGATTATATCCATAAATCTTATAAATCTATCGATATAAATCTTGATTGGAAATAAAATTTTATCTAATTTCTAAAAATTTTGTAAATTACATCTTTATTAATTTTTGTTTTATTGGCATAATGAAAATAATAGACAAAAAAAAAGTGGGTGACTAATAGGGATGGCGGGAAAAGATTATACTATGAAAGAAGCAATGCTATTTAGTCAGAGAATTGCACAATTAAGCAAAGCTCTCTGGAAAGCCATTGAAAAAGATTGGCAGCAGTGGATTAAGCCACATGATCTTAATATTAATGAACATCATATTTTATGGATTGCTTACCATCTAAATGGTGCATCCATCTCTGATGTCGCTAAATTTGGGGTCATGCATGTTTCAACAGCTTTTAACTTTTCAAAGAAGCTAGAGGAGCGAGGACTTTTACAATTCTCTAAAAAGGAAAATGATAAGCGAAACACGTATGTGCAAATTACGGAAAAAGGAGAAAGCATACTTCTGGACTTAATGGAACACTATGAGCCATCAGGAAATGCAGCTTTCTCAGGTGCTTTGCCATTAAAGGAATTATACGGCAAGTTTCCAGATATCATTGAGGTAATGGCCATTGTCCGAAATATTTATGGGGACGACTTTATGGAGATTTTCGAAACATCATTTAGAAACATTGATCAGGATTTTGAAGAAAAAGAAGGAAAGCTTACAAAGAAAAAATCATCATCTGAGTATGTATAATCATAAGTACCTTTTAAGCTCATCCATTAGTGGTAGAAACAGTCTTTGAAGGATACACGCATGAATTACTTCTTCTACTTGTAGGCGTGGGTGTAATTCTTCTTGAAACTTTTTAAAAAGCGGATGAAAATAGACAAACCCTTCCGCTTTCTGTTCTTCCAACTCTATGCTCATTCGTTCACAATTCGTACAAAATACCTGTACATCACTTTCAGATAAGCCTCTTTCAATAACTAACATATCAAATTTTGCTTTATTGCTACCAATCATCTTTAAAAGCAAGGATTGATGGTACTCTAAGCGCTTTATTCTCTCTAATAATTCCTTGTCAAACATCCTTCTACCTCTTTTCTATTCTTCCTAAATTCTATTGTATAAAATGTAAAATGATATGACAAAAAATTTATCGAAAATTGTTTGCAGTTTTCCTATTGATTTTTTCATCTGTTCATCGTAAAGTATCTAAAGTAAGTGGAACCTATGAAGCTTACAAAATACTTATATCTCCATTTGGAGGCTGATTCGCTTGAATTGCTGGAAAACAATAAACTTTACGAGACAATATGGATCGCAGCGACTTTTTATACTGTCTGCCTTAACTATGTTATTTACTTTTATTCTACTTTATATTCCGGCAACATACTTATTTGTTGCAACAACCTTTTATGACAATCATTTTATTTATTTTATTTTAGCATTAATTTTACTGTATCCGGCTCATAAACTTCTACATTTTTTACCAATTGCTCATTTGAATGAGAAGGTTAGAAAAATTGTAGATATAAAATTTGGTTTTATTCCAACAATCAAAATTCAAATTACAGAACCTATTAAAAAGTATCAGTTTTTAATCGCTTTACTATCGCCATTTGTCATTATTAATTCAGTATTGTTGGCAGCTTGCTTCGTATTTCCGCATTACGCACACTATTTTACGATTTTAATAGCTTACCATATTGGAATGTCTGTTTCTGATCTTATTTGCGGAAAAGATGTAATTAGCGCTCCTAAGAATGCATTTATTGAAGAAAACGAAGATGGTTATGAAATTTTAATTATCAATAAGGAAGGGACATCTTACTGATGTCCTCTTTCTCTAATAGTTACTAAAATCAATTTTTCTTTTAACTTAAAAATTGATTATGATACAATACAAGAAAACACCTTCCCATAGGAGGGATTTAACGATGATTTTTCTTTTTATAGTACTTGCCGTTTTTATTTTATTCCAAATTAACAAACTTACAAACTCTCTCTGCTTACAGAAAGAGATTCCTGAAGAACGACAGCCACAAATTTTTAGGACAATTAATATATTAATAACGATCCTTCTGATATCTTCCTATGTAGAGATCCTATTTACATAGAACAATAAAGAGCGGTGGACATTCATCCACCGCTCTTTTTTCTTTAATCATTTATTCGCTTATAGCCAAGCAGCACCAACGATGATTAAAAGGATGAACAATACTACAATTAGCGCAAAGCCTCCACCATATGAGTGACCCATTCTAACACCTCCTCTCAAGGAAAGTTAATATATCCTATTCAAGTACAGCTGCATCCGTTAAAAGGATTCGTGTTATTTCATATGGAGCTTAACAATAAGCTGCCCCCACAATAATCAATAAGATGAATAATACAACAAGTAGCGCAAAGCCATTGTGTCCCATCATTAAAACCTCCCTTTCTCTCTAATTTTAATGGTGGCATTCCAATAAACTTGAAGGATGCCCGATTTTTTTGTTGAACTAATTGCTAGTTCCCTTTATATTATGTAACCCATTCCATAATGGGATGGGCTATTTACTTATTTTTGAAGATTTACCATTGTGGAACAGATATTTTTTTTTGCTCTTCCCATAAGGTATGGTATAGTAATGTTTGTGACCGAATGATACGAAATAATTTTGTAGGAGTGTTCAAGATGAAAAAATGGATGTTATCCCTATCAGTCATTGCTGGTATCGTTACGTTAACTGCCTGTAACAATGCCAATGATTCTGCATCGGTTGTAGAAACGTCTGCAGGGGATATTACGAAGGACGAGCTTTACGAGGCAATGAAAGAAAAATACGGAGAAGCTACTTTACGTGAGCTTGTTTATGAAAGAGTTCTTTCTGACAACTATGAAGTAAGCGATGAAGAGTTAGATGAAAAAATTGCTGAATTAAAAGAACAACTAGGAGACAATTTTGAAGTTGCTTTATCTCAATATGGATACGATAGCGAAGAAGACCTTCGTGAAACGTTTAGAATTGGTATGCTACAAGAAAAAGCTGCTGTGAAGGATATTGAGGCTACAGAAGAAGAAATGAAGAAATACTACGAAAACTATAAGCCACAAATCAAAGCTCGTCATATTTTAGTTGAAGATGAGGCAAAAGCAAAAGAAGTTAAAAGCAAGCTTGATGCTGGAGAAAAATTTGAAGATGTTGCAAAAGAATTCTCAACAGATACAGCTTCTGCAGCAAACGGTGGAGACCTTGGCTGGTTCGGAGCTGGACAAATGGTTGCTGAGTTTGAAGAGGCTGCCTATGCACTTGAAGTCAACAAAATCAGTGATCCTGTAAAAACAGAACATGGCTACCATATTATCCAGGTAACTGAGAAGAAAGAAAAGCAATCATATGAAGATATGAAAGCTGAAATTGAACATCAAGTAAAAGTGTCCAAGCTAGACGAAGCATCGATTACTGAAGCAATGGAACGTGAACTTAAGGATGCAAAAGTAGAAATCAAAGATAAAGATTTAGAAAAAGCATTGGACAGTGAAGAAACAACAACACAAGGCTAATAGTAGCCTTCTAAGTAAAAAGGGTTCCAGAATATCTGGAACCTTTTTTATTGAGCAGAGCGGCCTTCTCTGGCTCTCTCAACCCTCTTCATATAAATTTCTCCTTCTCGTTCGATACTTTGCATTTCTTCCTCTCTTTCTTTCCTCCCAGTACGAAGTGCCATCATTGCACTTATAAAAATACCAGCAACTACAAAGTAAACCCAAATCGGTATCATAGAACGTCCTCCTTTTTCTTTAATGGTTGTCCAAGTCTTTATAAACCATATGAGATAAAAAACAAAAAAATGCCCATTAAGAGCATTTTTCGCAAGGTATTATTTATGAAACGTTGGCTTATAAAATGACCTTTGCTCTAGAGGGAAAATTCTTTCGGTAAACTCACCAGGTTTCACTCTCTCTAATGCACGGTCTAGCATATTCATTTTTGCATCTAAATTATCAATATAATGAAGTATTTCTGCTTCTTTAATTAATGGTGGTTTTGGACTCCCCCACTCAGCCTTCCCATGATGGCTCAATACAAGATGCTGGAGGATAACGACTTCTTCACCAGCAATATGAAGCTCATCTGCCGCTTTACCAATTTCGTTCACCATAATAGAGATATGACCTAAAAGATTGCCTTCGACGGTATATGAAGTCGAAATCGGTCCAGATAGTTCCGTTACTTTCCCTAAGTCATGAAGAATGATTCCAGCGTATAATAAATCTTTATCCAAGCTAGGGTATAGCTCAGCTATTGCCTTAGCTAAGTCAAGCATACTAACTACATGGTAAGCTAGTCCTGAAACAAACTCATGGTGGTTTTTTGTTGCAGCTGGATACTCTAAAAACTCATTCAAATGTTTCTTTAATAAATGCCTTGTAATTCTTTGGATATTAGGGTTTTTCATTTCAAAAATATATTGTGTAATTTTACTAGACATTTCATCCTTACTAACAGGTGCTGTTTCGAGGAAGTCAGCTAACTTCACAGAATCTGTGGGAGCTGCAGGTCGGATTTGTCTTAGCTTTAATTGATTACGTCCACGGTAGTTCTGTATTTCCCCAACGATTCTCACTATTTTTTGTGCTGCATATATTTTCTCATCTTCATCAGATGCATCCCAAAGTTTCGCTTCTATTTCACCACTTTGATCTTGGAAAATAATCGTTAAAAAGGGCTTACCATTACTAGCGATCCCTTTTACAGAATTTTTTATTAGTAGAAACTGTTCAATAGCTTCTCCTACTTCATAATCAAGGATACCTTTTGACATTAAATACGCCCCTTTCTATGATTCTAGTATAGCATAATTAATCATCATAGAAGTCAATATTCATAGACGGAGATGATGGTAATTCTTTCGGCTGTAAAAGTAATCCCGTCCTCACTTCAACTGAGGAACAGGATTTTCATCGAGACGGATGATATGGCTATTTTGTAAATCCTTCAATAAATGACGGTGGCAAGTGAAAAATAAAACTTGGTTATTCGTTATTTTCTTTAATAATTGAAGAACACGACTCGTTCGAACGTGATCAAAGTTTACAAAGCTATCATCAATCATAATAGGGAAGGGTCTCTTTTTATAAATGGTCGTCACAAGGGCAAGTCTTATCGCAACATACACCTGCTCCATTGTCGCTTGACTTAGTTCATTTGCTTCGAATACAGAATAATCTTTGCGATGAATATGAAACCCACTTTCATTCTCTTTTGGAACAATGCGTTGATAGTTGCCATCTGTTAAAAATGATAAGTATTCCTCGGCTTTTCCTAAAACGGCCGGCAGCTTTTCTTCATTAAATACCCTCATGGTTTTGTTCAATAGCTCTTTTGCTAGAGCAATGCGTGCCCAGTCTTTTGCTTCATCCTCTAGCTCCGCTTTCAATTGCGTATACTTATGAAGGAGTTCTGAATATTTTCCTCCTTCTTCTAGAATTGAAATTTGGTGTTTTGTTTCAGAAAGAGTCTTTAGAGCTTCCTCACGTCCTTTATGATTATTCTCAATTTCAGCACTCTTTTCTTTTATCGCTTGTTCAATATCAGTAATCTTGATCAATTTTTCGATTACTTCCTTTGTTAAAGATGAAAAAGCGATTTGCTTTTGAAGTTCTTCTACTTTATTTCTTTCCTCCGTTTGTTTGTCCATTTCAAGACCTGCACTACGGTACTCCTCTTCACTGTTTACTTCAGCTAAAACAAATAACTCTTTCATTTCAGTAACAAACTGTTTCAGCTCAGTTTGGACCCTCTCAAGCTCATCTGTACTTTCTTCGAGTTTTTCGTTTTTTCCACTGAATATTATATACTTTTGCTGTTCTTCTCTTAATCGATTTCTTAGTTCCATTGCAAGTTGTGACAATGGTATATGTTTTTTTATAAATATCCTTCCGAGTTCTTCGATACGATTTGAAATCCTTTGAATGGCGTCCATCTTTTTATCTATTTGTAATTGAAGGGCGTTTTGCTCATGAATTATGCGTTTGATACGTTCTAAGAGGTCAAATGCGTCTACTAAATATGACTTTGTGACTTCTTCTGATAAACATAGTTTTTGCGCAATTGATTTCAGTTCAGATTCCATTTCTGCGGACTCAGTTTCCCATTTTTCAAACTCTGAAATAATTCGTTCATAATGGTTATTTTGTTGTTCCCATTTAACGTTAAGGATTTTAAACTCTTCCGCTTTTTGTTTCTCCTTTTCCAATCGACCGCTATACTCGTGAAATTTCTCAGTATTTAATGCTTGCATTTGTACATCTAGTTCTTTTTCCTTTTTTATTAATTCTTCTAATTGCGTTCGAACATTTTTCTTTGTTTTCTTCGTTTTCGTGAAAAGTGAAGAAAACAACACAATAAGAAAAAGACTGATACTAATAAGAATTAATAAAGATTCTGATTTCAGAAGACCAAACACACCAAGGAATATACATACGAATGTAAATGTCAGTAATTGAAAGAAACGATTCTTCGATTCCTTATTTGCCTCCTCTTCATATCCCATTAACATATTGATTGTTTGTTTCACTTGTAATAGCTCACTTTTTAAGCTAGATGGACTTGAGTGCTTTACCTTTTCCTCAAGCTCACGAAATTCCTTCTCCGAAAGTAACTCACTCTTACAAGATGCTATTCTTTTCTCAAGTAACTCTAAATCCAACTTTTCTTGCTCAAATAACGCATCAAGTTCTTCTTTCTTTTCATTGAGCTTCCATTGTTTTTTATGCGCTACGTTCACACGTTCCTTCATAAACATACTTGTATCAATATTCAAGAGTGTATCATCGTTTAGAGGAATATGTAATTTGTCCAGCATCTCTCTTTTCTGTCTCTGAAGATGTTCAAGCTGAATGCGCAAACTTTTTTCTTCCTCACTGAGCGTTTCAAGTAAAGGAAGTCTGTCCAACGCTTCTTGAATGTCTACTTCCTTTCCTAAAAGTTCGAGATTTGGTTGAGAATTACTTATCTCCTCATTAAGCTCTAGAATTTTCCTATCTAGCCTTTCTTTTTGAGCTTCCAACGGCTTCATCCATTGAATGATTTGATCTAGTCTTTTTATGCCATCTACAGGAAACTTAATAGGAGGTTTTTCCTTTATTTTCTCTTTTACATATTCAAACTCTTTTACAACTGGTTCAAGCTTTTTCCATTCTTGTAGCTGCTGTAGCTCTTGCAGTAAGTCTTCTTCTATTCGAGCTAGTTGGTAGATTTCCTCCACTAGCTCATCGCGTTGCCGTACCAACTCCCAATAGCCTTCATTTTTATTTTCTGAACTCTTTAACTGACTATAAACTTCTTTTAGCTCTTTTAATTTTTCATTAATAACAGGTTTTTTTCCACTTGGTTTAAACCTTTCATCCAACTCTTTCTGAAGGGTCGAGTTTATCGACACCAAACGATCTGTACCGACAGCACCCGTAGAAAATAAAAACCTGCCCAAATCCTCTTTTTTCAGTTGATGGATATTTTGTAGCCCCTGCAGATTAAATGAAAAGATAGATTGGTAAAGAGATTTATCCATATTTGATAAAAGCTCTTTAAGGAGATCCTCTCCTCCCCTTGTTCCATCCTCTAAAGTAACGGTAACATCACCTGTGGCTTTGCCTTTCGTTCGTTCAATAACGATGCGACCTTTATCGCTTGTTTCAAGGAGAAGCTTCCCACCGTACCTAATTCCTGATTTCGGCTCATACCTCTGCTCTGCCTGGACTTTTGTTGGAAACCCAAACAACATACTATGTATAAAGGACATGATCGTTGATTTGCCTGCTTCGTTTTCTCCATAAAAAACGGAAAAGGAATTTAGATTAGAAATCGTAACATTTTCTAATTTACCATAACCATAAATTTGTATTTCTTTAATTATCATGTCTTTCACCTCCTACTCTTTTAACAATTGTTCCACTAGAAAACTCTCCGCATATCGTATCATTTCTTTTTTTTCCTCATCGGTTAGTGGGTTCAAAAATTTCCTTGCTTGAGGATGCTGATATAATAAGTCTAGACCTCTTTCAAGTTCCACTGGTTCCTCTGAAAGGCGAAATAACTCCCCATAAAAATCAGTTTGATTTGCCAATGTCTCCTTATCCCAGATGCACTGTTCTTCAGCAGTTACAGCATATGGCCAAACAAAGGAAGCCTCTTCTCTTTCATCTTCTTGAAGAGCTTCCAATAAATCATTTAAAATGTCTCTTTCACTTGGATTAATTTCCTTTAAAAGCTTGGTTAGATGGAGTTTAAGCAGAATTCCTGTCTTATTTTCTCTCTCAGCATCAATCACGCTTTTACAAGTTAAGTAAAGTTGTTCAAACCCATTTACTTCACTTACATTGATTTCCTTTTCTATCCATACACAATCTGAGGTAGGAAAGAACTCAAAACTCTTCTTCCCTTCCTCTAACACAATCAGATAGCCTCCTTTAATCCCTGTTTCCTTTCTATTTCGCCCTTGCGTATTTCCCGGATAAATGACTGGAGGATCTTGTGAGAGGATCATGCGCTTATGAATATGTCCAAGAGCCCAATAATCAAAATCCTTGTCAAGTAATTCCTTTAATGAAAAAGGGGCATAATTTCCATGATCATGATTTCCTTCGATGTTTCCATGTAAAATTCCAATATGAAAATCTGCATCTTCCTCTTTCCGATAATCAACTATTTTTCTTTCAAAAACATGCCGGCTAGGATAACTAAAACCGTATAAATGGATATGGAGTCCACTTGCTGTTTTATATACCTTTCTTTCAACATCTGTAGAAAAGATATGTACGTTCTCAGGCATATCAAGATGAGCCCAACTTCCTTCTAGGTGATCATGGTTTCCATGAATAGCAAATACAGGTATTCCATGAGTTTGAAGCCGCTTCATTTCATTACGAAGTCTTGTTTGGGCTTTAATACTTCTATCCTCACTATCAAATAGGTCGCCAGCTAAAATAACAAAATCGACTTTTTCCTCAATCGCCTTATTCACGATTCTTTCAAGTGCGACAAATGTACTTTCCTTTAGGCGTGAGAAAATGGTTGGAGGCAAAGACTTCAGCCCCACCATCGGACTATCTAAATGCAAATCAGCAGCATGAATAAATTTTACTCGCTTCATAATCGTTCCTCATTTGGATTTCTATTTTTCTATATTTTAGCATCTTAAAAATACGAATGCACGTTCTAGCGAAAAGCGGAGGCGGCCGTTTAGCAACGTATGGACTGGAGAGCTTCGACTGAGATAAAGGAAACACGAAGAACGTAAGAGATTCGATGTTGACTTATCGTAGGGAGAAGCTCGAAGTACACTAGTTGCTGGGCGCTGGAGCTGGACAATTTTCAAAGTTCAATACCTTTACTAAATGAAAAAAAACAAGCTTCAAAATCGAAGCTTGCTTATTCATTCTTTGTAAGCTGGAGGGCTTTTTTAATGTCTTTAAAAGAAGTTGATCGTCCATACATTAATACGCCACCTCTATATACTCTTGCACCAAAGATTGCTAGAAGAATAATAGTGACGATAAGAATTGCAATTGCTAGTATTGGCTCCCATATTGGTAACGATAACATACCAACCCTCATAAACATTAGCATTGGAGCAAAGAACGGTATATATGAGGAGATTGTGATGAAAGGTGTTTCTGGTTGACCTAATCCAAACATAGCGATCATAAAACCAGCAACAATCAACATCGTCATTGGTGTAATCATCTGCTGAATATCTTCTATTCTACTAACAAGTGACCCAAGAAAGGCAGCAAGAGTTGAATATAGGAAGTATCCCAAAATAAAGAATACAACGGCATATACAATGGTAGCTAACGGTATATCTCCAAAACCAAAGAAGCTAAAAAATCCCCCTTGCATCGTATCAAGATTTTGCTTAATGGAAGCATAACCTACACCAAGTAAAACAGCCATTTGTGTAATACTTAACAAACCGATACCAAGAATCTTAGCAAACATCTGCTTAATTGGGGATACACTTGAAATAAGTATCTCCATAACACGAGAAGATTTTTCCGTCGCAACTTCCATTGCAATCATGTTTGCATATAGAATCACAGAGAAATAGATGACAAATAAAAGTACATAAACAAGGCCTCTTGCTTGGTTTAGTTCTTCCTCTGTTTTTGCGTTTTTTTCTAATGCTAGTTGCTCGAAGTCAACAGGCTCATACAGTTTTGCTAGCTCCTCTGATGAGAGTTCCATTTGTGTGGCGGCTAACTGTGTTTTCAATTGCTGAAGGCTATTTTTCACCTCATTTGCAATGGTTGTATCAGCAATGGTCATTGCATGATAGGTTGCTTCAGGTAAGTTTACGTTGTTTAAACGTACAAGAAGTAGTCCATCATATTTACCTTCTCTAATCGCTTCCTTTGCTGCTTCCTCGTCCCCGGTAAATTTGGTTAGTTTAATATCTTCATTGACTGCTTCAACTTGCTGCTTTAATGGAGAGAAAAGTGCTCCACTCTCATCAACAACTGCAATTTCCTCTCCTGATTCTCCTTTATTAAAATACTCCATCACGTTCGAGAGATTCGTAAGACCTAAAATAAGTATTAAAGTAACAGCTGTTGTAATAATAAATGATTTCGATTTCACTTTACTCATGTAAGTATGAGCCAGGATAATCCAAAACTTATTCATACGAGGCACCTACCTTCTCGATAAAAATATCATTTAAACTCGGCTCCTCAAGAGCAAACTTTCGTATAAACCCGTAAGGTACAATTTCCTTAAGTAGTTTCTCTGCTATTTCTTCCCCCGTTATTTGAAGATGAATTCCTTCCGCGGTCATTTTGTGCTTTATCACTCCAGGAAACTCTTTTAAAAAGTCGAGTGAAAAATCAGCATGAATTACTACATTTTTCTTACCAAAGCTTTTCTTTATATCCCTAAGAGAGCCATGTACAACAGGGCTTCCTTTATGCATGATACATAAATGTTCACACATCTCTTCTACATGCTCCATTCGGTGACTTGAAAAGACAATCGTTGATCCGTTTTTCTTTAAGTCCAGTACGGCCTCTTTTAACAACTCGACATTTACAGGGTCAAGTCCACTAAAAGGTTCATCTAGTATAAGCAATTCTGGTTTGTGTAGAACGGCTGCGATAAACTGAATTTTTTGCTGATTTCCCTTAGAAAGCTCTTCAACCTTTTTGTTTGCATATTCAGGAACTTTAAATCGTTCGAGCCAATTTTCTAATTCCTTCTGTGCCTCTCCCTTCTCCATTCCTCTTAACCTTGCCAAGTACACAATTTGTTCCTTTACTTTTAATTTAGGATACAGTCCACGTTCTTCAGGTAAGTACCCAATATATCTGCTCGTTGAATAATTAATGGGTTTTCCGTTCCATGTGATTTGTCCGTCACTACTATCCATTAAGCCTAAAATCATCCGAAAAGTCGTTGTCTTCCCTGCTCCATTTGCCCCAAGAAAACCAAACATCTCTCTCTCTGGTATGGTTAAAGAAAGATCGTTCACTGCCGTAAACGTTCCAAAACGCTTCGTTATATTTTCAATTTTTAACACCATGTCCTTCCCTCCTCTTTCATAAGGTATTACGTGCGAGAATGGAAAAAGTTGCATTTTTTTATACTTCTATTTTGCAAGAACCTATTCACCTATGTAAAAATAAAACTCAGCCAGTAACTATTGGCTGAGTTTCTTTTCACTTCCCTTTAAACTGAGGTTTTCGTTTTTCTACAAAGGCACGGATTCCTTCTTTGTGGTCTTCCGTTTGTCTCATTTTATGCTGTGCATATTTCTCAAGCTCAAGAATTTTTAATAATTGTGGACGGTTCTTTTCAACCAATATTTTCTTTGTTTTAATCATAGCTTGAACTGGTTTCTTTAAATACTCCTCCAGCTTATGATTTAATGCATCCAAATAATTAGGAGCTACCTGATGAATTAGGCCTTTTTGTAATGCCTCATTTGCAGTCATTACTTTTCCTTCCCAAATTAGCTGTTTTGCTTGATCCTCACCCAACTTTTTCTCAAGGAAGAAGTGAGCTCCACCATCAGGTACGAGACCAATTCCAATAAAATTCATGGCAAGCTTGCTTTTTTCATCAGCTAGAATATAGTCTGTCGCTAAAGCTATACTTAGACCTAGACCAGCAGCAGAACCTGATACAGCACTAATAGTTAGCTTTGGTAACGAATAAAGAGTCATTACCAATTCGCTAATGCTGTCCATCACATTAAAGAAATCGCTTTCATTTGTTTCCTGTAGCATCATTTTTATATCGCCACCTGAAGAAAAGGCACGTTCGTTTCCAGTTAAAACCACAACATCAATATCATCTGTAATACTTATTTCCTTTAATTTTGTCGTCAATCCCTTGATTAGCTCCAGATTTAGTGAATTTAAGCTCTCAGGTCGATTCAATTGTATCGTTGCCACTCGGCCATTCACATTTACTAACACTATATTGGACTCAGTATTCGTTTTCATCCTTCTCCCCTCCCACTGACTTCTCTTCTATTATTATATCGGTATTCCATTGGATAAAAAACTAATTATTTTAAATTATTCCAAAAATCGGTATAGTTAAGAAGGAAAGGAGTGTTCTTCTTGAAATCAACCTACTCGTATAATCAATTTTTTATTACAACGAACAAAGATCTTTTAAATCTTGATGTAATTGAACAATTTATCTGTCACGAATCCTATTGGGGAAAGGGAATGACTCGCGATTTAGTAGAAAAATCCATAGAGAACTCTAATGTATGTTTTGGACTGTTTGATGGTAATCCTCAAGAAAACTCTTCAGCCAAGCAAATTGGCTTTGCTCGGGTAATAACTGATTTTGTTAGATTTGCTTATTTAGCAGATGTTTTTGTGATAAAAGAGTATCGTGGTCAGGGATTAAGCAAATGGTTAATCGAAACGATTGTTAGTGAGCCAAAACTAAAGGGCGCTGCCTTTCATTTAACCACCAGGGATGCACACAGCCTGTATGAAAAATTCGGATTTCGCCCAATCGATCAACCGGAAAACCGAATGCTGCGACCATTAAATATCGAACAAATATACAAAGCATACAAAAAAGCCACGGATAACTAATTTTCCGTGGCTACAACATTTACCAGCATCCTTACTTTATAGAAGAGCTTGGGGTTGAGAATAAGCTAGTGAGTATTTCTAGTTTATCATTTGTATATTTCTCATATGAGTCGTTGTATGTCTTTGGGTCCTTAGGATTTGAAAATTGCGTAATCTTTCCCGTTGAAGGCTCAATAAATTTACTTGCAGCACCACAGCCTAAACCAATGATTGTCTGCTGTTCTTCCATAATCATAATATTATAAATGCTCTCTTGATTAGGAAGCGCGTATCCTACATTCTCCAGATTTCCTAGAATATTCTTTTGTCTATACAAATAATAAGGGGCATAATTATGTTCTTTCGTCCAGTTTTCGGCAAGCCCCATCATTTCTTCAATTTCACTACGTTCCGCAACCTTGTATTTGTCTTTATTTTTCGTCATCTCGGAAGCACGTTTAAAGGAAAGGGTATGAACAGTTAACGATTCTGGCATAAGCTTCTCAGTCTCTTGAAGAGTATAAGAAAACTCCTCCACACCTTCTCCAGGCAGACCAATAATTAAGTCCATATTAATATTATTCATTTCCATTTTTCGTGCAAGCTTAAATTTCTCAATCGTTTCCTCTACCGTGTGATGACGACCTATCGCTTTTAATGTTTCTTGAATATATGATTGTGGATTAATACTTATTCGATCAATATTCCACTTTTTTAATACTTCTAGCTTTTCAGGTGTGATGGTATCAGGCCGACCTGCTTCTACCGTTACTTCACGAATATTTGCCACATCAGGAAAAGACTCGTACATTTCTTCATAGAGCATGTCCATTTCTTCAGCAGTAATACTTGTAGGAGTTCCACCACCATAATATACAGTGGTGATTTTCACGTTATTTTCTTTCAACCACTGTCCGATCTTTTTCATTTCAAAATGCAGGCCACCTAAAAATGAATTCACAGATCCTTGTCTACCATTAATAGCATAGGCAGGGAACGTGCAATAGGCACATTTCGTTGGGCAAAACGGAATACCAATATAAATGCTCACTTCATTTTGCAGTTGATACAAGTCCGGAACAACGGATAATTGACGATCAATGATGTTCTGCATTAATTGAATCTTTTCATCAGAAATCATATACTCCGTTTGAAGCTTTTTGTGCGCTTTCTCTTTCGGCATCCCTTCATGCAGCATCTTGTGGAGAAGTTTCGTTGGTCTTATCCCTGTTAAAATCCCCCATTTCTGTGTCATTCCTGTATAAGTTTGTAGAACAGATAAATATACATAAGAAATCGCATGTTTAATCATTCTCTCTTTTTCTTTTTGAGAAAGATCATCTGAGAGGGCTTTTTCATAATTTGCATGTAGTGGTTCGGAACCTGGTATTTCAGCTTGAACATGAAGCCAATCCGATACTCGCAAATCAAAATTAACTGTTAACTCTGCTTGGTCCGAATGGTTTTCCATGAATACTTTCGTTTCTTCAAAAAATAGGTTAGCTATATTAGTAAGTGGGCGGTGGAATTTCTCTTCCATTAATCCATGTATATTAATCTGCAAAACAATCACCTTTTAGTTAAATTTATTTCATTGCCTTAAAAGTGTACAAAAATGAAAGGTATGGGTCAACTTTCAATCGTTGATCCATACCTTCCAATTACTTGATAATATTCATTTTCTTTAAGAACTCAATTGGCTGTTGCTTACGAAAGTGTTCCTTTACTACATATCCGACTCCATTTTCATTATTTGATCGAGTGACCCAATCTGCTGCCTTTTTTACTTCAACGGGTGCATTCCCCATGGCAACACCTAATCCCACCTTTTCAATCATATCTATATCATCTATCGCATCGGCAATAACAACCATTTCTGAACGCTTCACACCTAGTCTTTCTCCTAAGTATAAAAGACCCGTTAACTTTGATACACCCTTTGGTACAATTTCTAATCGAAGATCATCAAGCTTCAATGTATCCACTTCATCATACATCGTGTAGATAGCTTTCTTTGCGTCCTGAAGGTCTTCCTTTCTCTCAAAATAAATTTCAATTTTTGGTGGACTACATGGTTCGTCTGAAATTGCATCGCTTAATGAATCAACATATTGTTGTGAGTAAAAGACAGGATCCCCTGAAGAAAACACTGTTTTTGCTAGTAAATTATTGCTAACTTTTGAGCGATTGGCCAATGAATACCGATCATCTACTAAACGAATTTGACAATGAAAGGCTTCTAATAATCGAACCAGCTCAAAGGTGACATCCTCCGAAATTCTTCTTACTAATACCGGTTGATCCATCGAGCTTGCGATATAAGCCCCTCTGTGTGTGACTAAATAGGAATCGAGCTTTAATGCCTTTGCCACTTTCTTTGCTGATGCAAAGCTTCTAGATGTCACTAACGTAACATAAATTCCCTTTCCCTGGACATATTCTACGGCTTCCTTGGTTGACCTTTGAATTCGACCGTTTGATTGAAGAAGCGTTCCGTCTATATTTATAGCAAGCAGACGATAAATCATAGTTAGTGCCCCCCACCTTCATCATTTCCCTTTATATCACATGTATGAAAACAGCGAGGCAATTAGAACAATCAGAAGGCAGAGTTTGTTGTTCGAAAAGAAAAAACACTTTATCCAAATAGATAAAGTGTTTTAGTTGCTATTGTCCCATAGCTCCATAGAGTTCTTCTAGTGGCTTCATAATAATTTGATTTAATTCACCAATAATCATGCTCATTCTTTGTTCAGCTTCCATTAGCTGAGCAATTTTTTCATGTTGTTGAACAAGTGCTACTGTTTTTTGTGCTTGCTCAACTTCCTCTTGAGTAATTTCTTGGCCCATCATTTGCTTTTGCTGTAATTCAAGCTGTAAGTTACGAAAATTCTCAAACATTTGTTTTGCAGATGGATCAGCGTTTACTTCATCATAGATTCTTTTTAAGCTCGCATATTCATTACTTGAGCGAATCGCCTTTTCTAATTCATAAGCTGCATCATGTAAATTAACCGCCATATTTATACACTCCTTTTCAAGAAATCCTTCCAACTATACCAAACAATTCAATAAAAAGCGAATAATCCCTATCCAATGAATAGAACAACAATCCCCTGGAAAAGGCCGATAACTCCTCCTAACAATGCTCCTAAGTACGTAATCATTGTTAATTCACTTCTAGAAATGGACAATACCATTTCCTCCAGCCGTTCTACTGAAAACGTTTCGACTTGCTCTTTCACAATTTCTGCTAAATGTAATCGTTCAAGGATTATCTCCATGCGGCCAGTAGTCCAGTCGAAGACTAAGCGTAAGCCAGCTGGAACAAAATCATTAATGATGTCCTCACGATTATTTTCAAGCAGTTCTGAAATAGGTTTTTGTATAAGTTGATCCATCTTCACAAGTTTTTTTACGGTTTGATTGATCAGTTGCAATAATTGCTCTTTTCCTAATTGCTCCTCAAATTCTTCCGTTTTCTTATTTAATAGCTTTTCCCATTCTTTTGAAAGGAGTGTCGTTATCAGATCCTTTGTTCCCTCATTTTCAAGGAACTTTAAAATTTCTGGACGAATTTTTTCTGTGAGGTTTACATTCCCAAGGAACATCTGTAGCATATTCCCTAACATTCCACTTCGTTCACGGACAAAATCATTAATCATTTTTTCCACTCTAAGCTGACCTTCGGCACTATTAAAGTAATCCTTACCCTTTAATAGAATATATTCGCTAATAACAGGGATCTTTTCACTTAATTTTTCTTGAAGCTCCTTCGGAAGCACATCCTTTATTGGTTTCTCCCTAAAGCGAGGCATCACTTCTTCGTATTTGTTATGAATAAATAAGGTCATTTTTTCAGATGCACTTGTTTCTATATGCTTAAAGCCTAGCCGCTCAAAGACTTGTGCCAAAGTAAGCTCGCTTCTTAACAGTTGAGTAAGCTCCGTTTGAGCAACGGTAATCATATCCTTTTGGAATTGCTCATTTAAAAATTTCTTTTGGATACTTTCAGGAGTTAGCAGGTGGTCAACCACCATTTTTCCCATTTGTTTTGCTAATTCATCTCTTCGCTTAGGAATTAATCCAGGAGTAAACGGCACTCTCCATTTTCCTATATAAAGTGCTCGATACGGGCGGAACAGCATTTTAATGGCAAGTGAGTTAGTAAATCCTCCAATCACTGCTCCAATGACAACCATAAAGATTATGGTTATTGCTACATTCATACAACATCTACCTTCCATAAAAATTTTCACAAATGTTTTCGCTTTTTCATACGATACCGTATCAGCTTTTGCCCATATACATGGTCAATAGAAAGAGGTATCGTGATGGCTACTTCTTACTTACCTATTACGGTGATTCCTACCGAAACGTTTCAAACAAAAGAAAATTGTATTCAGATAAGCCGAGCATTAGCAAGTTATTTTCACATTTTAGCACGTCCTACCATATTTCTAAAGATTGGTAAGGTGTGTATCGAAGTTTATGTCGAAATAAGGGATTTACCTAAGAACGAAGTACACCTACCTTCATTCCTAGTCTCACAATTTAAAATACCTAATAAGGCAACAAAGTATTTAACCATATTTATTGAAGAGTCTAACACCTTAATAGTGGGTCCTATTGTAGCCCTTATGACAGACAGTACGGAAACGAATCATGAGCCGAATTTTCGGTCTGTTCATACATTTTGCGAGGAACTTCATTACCATACACAGCAAACAGGTGGACTTTTTTACGTATTTAAAAGTGATGATTTTTCAATAGATGAAATCAGTGGCTATTACTATAATGATGGATGGAAAAAACATACATTCCCACCACCTGATGTAGTTTATAACCGTATTCATTCAAGAAAAAAGGAAAGAAGTGACTATTTTAATAACATTAAAAATGAAATGACAAGATTGAATATTCCATTCTTTAATGACCGATTCTTATCTAAATGGGATGTTCATGAACTGTTAATTCAAGAAGAGCATTTGCAACCACATCTCCCAGAAACATTACTATATACGGAAATCAATTTTCTTGAATTATTAAATAAACATTCGAGCCTGTTTATTAAACCCATTCACGGCAGTCAAGGGCGAAAAATCTTACATTTATATAAAGAAAGTCATTCATTTATCGTAAAGGTATCAACTGGAACACAAAGTGATGATTTCATGTCCTTTTCTAAAGTTGAGCAATTTTTTAAATGGTTTTCACGCTTCCGAAAAAATTCAACTTATATTATTCAGCAGGGCATCCCCTTGCTTTTATATAAAAATCGCCACATTGATTTTAGAGTATTATGTCACAAAAATCGTTATAATGCATGGAAAGTCACCTCTGTAGTAGCCAGGATATCAGGTGAAAAACAATTTGTAGCCAATATCGCTAGAGGTGGCGAAACATATAAACCCATTAAAGCGTTAACTGAGCTCTTTGAAAGAAATGTGGCGATCCAGCAACTCGAGCATATGAAAGAGTTATCCAGAGAAATTGCAGCTGTTATTAGTAATAATACAGATGGCATAACCGGTGAACTGGGTTTAGATATAGGCATTGATCAGGATGGAAAGCTTTGGCTGATTGAGGTCAACTCAAAGCCCTCGAAAAACTTCGAAGAGCAGGAAGTTAAAATCCGTCCTTCCACTAGAGCAATTATGGAATTATGTACAACACTCGCTTTCGAGTACAAAAGCAAGGAATTGGAGGAGAACACTCATGCTGACCTTTGGATTCATGACATTAAACCTGAGGAATGAAAATTCTTATTTCAGTGGAATTGCACAGGCTGCCAGCAACTATGGAATCAGCTGCTTTAGATTTGTCCCATCGAATATTATGCCAACCTCAGAACTTATCGTTGGCGAGAAATACAATCCGAGCGAATCCCGTTGGATAGAAGCGGAATTTCCTCTTCCTGATATTCTGTACGACCGATGTTTTTATGGTGATGATACACATTCCAAAAGTTGCCTTTCCATTGTACGCTGGTTAAAAACACGAACAGATGTAACCTTTTTAGGTTATGGTCTTCCAAACAAAATGGAACTTTATGATGTCTTGAATCATTCAAAGCTCCATCCTTATCTCCTTCACTCAGCATTAGTTGCTCATGCTGATCAAGTGATACACTCGCTTTCACATATCAATCCAGCCATTATTAAGCCCATCAATGGTTCTCAAGGGAAGGGCATTTACTTTATAAAAAAAGAAAAAGATCAATATATTGTTGAAACTGATAAAAAAGGGAAACATGTGAGCCGAGCTTTTGAATCAAAAGAACTATTTTCAACTTGGCTTCAATCTCTTTTAAAGAAGAAAACATTTCTCATTCAACCTTATAAACATTTAACCAATAAGGATGGGCATCCTTTTGACCTTCGGATATTGCTGCAAAAGAATCAACATGGAAAGTGGATTGTTCGTGGCAAAGGTATTCGTGAAGGTTCTGTTGGATCTATCGTCTCAAATGTTAGTGCTGGGGGAAAAATTCATACCTTCGAGGACTGGTCAAAAGAAAATTCTCCATCTTCTTTTCTTCTAAAAGAAGTTCAATATATCTTGTCCCTCCTTCCAAATGTTTTAGAAGGTACCTTCCGTCCTTTATTTGAAATCGGTGTAGACATCGGAATCGCGAAGGATGGATCACTATGGATACTTGACGTAAATTCAAAGCCGGGAAGAAAAGTAGTTGTTTCCACCACACCAGAAGTAAAAGCTGTGTTAGAGTTAGCTCCCATCCTTTATGCAAAACACCTGATGGAGCAAAAAAGGAGTTTGATGAATCATGAAAAAACAATATCGAATTGACATTAGCGACCATCTTGAAAGAGGTACGGTATACTTTCCGGCTGAGCTTTCTAATCATCATGCTCCAACTCGTATCTCTTTCGGAACATTTGCGATTCAAGCAACATGCTATCCACACCCAGATGGGAAAAATACTCTTGTTCTTAGTCCTGACATTGCAGAAGCTATTAAATTCCCATCTTTAGACATTCCCTTCCATCTATTTATTGCAGAAAAGACCATTCATGTTGGTCCTCTTATTGGAATTTTCACCTCTGGTTTTACTCCATTTGCCATGCGGCCGATTGGAGAAAGGTCCATGTTCTTTTCCAAGTTATTATCTGTTAAAAAGTTTGTTGGAGCCCTCCCCTTTGTTTTTGGTGAACAGCATATCAATTGGGAGGAAGGAACGATTGAGGGACTTATCTATCACAAGAATGGTTGGGAATCCATTATTTTGCCGTTCCCAAATGTCATCTATGATCGACTTCCAAACCGACGGAGCGAGAAAAAGGCGGCATTACGGAAAGTAAAAGATCGATTGCAATCCGAGTATTTAATTCCTTGGTATAATCCAGGCTTTTTTAATAAATTAGAAGTATTTGAGAGGCTAGAATCGGTTGACGCCGTGTCTTCTCTATTACCAGAAACACATCCTTTTACTTCCTTTTCAATGATTGAAAGAATGCTTTCTTTATATGGTCATGTATATGTAAAACCGATGAACGGAAGCTTGGGCCTTGGAATTTATCAAGTCCTTTATGATCGAGAACAAAATCATTATTATTGTCGGTTCCGAGATACCGATGGAATCAATCGTCTTAGAAAGTTTGAAACATTAGAATCTTTAATGAAGCATACGTTTCCGAATAACAAGCTAAATCATCTTATTGTTCAACAGGGGATACACTTACTACGCCATGAGCGCTGTCCAGTCGATTTCCGAGTTCACACCAATAAAGATGAAAATGGCCGTTGGAAGGTTACCGCCGTTGCAGCAAAAGTAGCTGGACCTGGAAGTGTGACTACACATGTAAAAAGTGGTGGTTGTATAAAAACAATTGAAGAAGTGATTGAGGATAAAGAAGAGCAAAAGAAGCTACTGCAAAAATTATCCGAAGCTAGTCTTCTACTAAGCCATGTATTAGAAAATCATATGGAAGGCATTGTTGGAGAAATTGGGTTTGATTTAGGAGTCGACCGAGAAGGAAAAGTTTGGCTTTTTGAGGCAAATTCAAAACCAGGTCGTTCGATCTTTAATCACCCCGATATGAAGGAGTTTGACCTATTAACTCGTAAACTTTCACTAGCATTTGGTGTCTTTTTATCAGAACAAGCGATTAAGCAGCCAGGAGAGGTCTTTAAATGACTTCTCTTATTCTTAGGAATATGAATCCTTTTATCGGTATTCTAACCAGTAAAAAAGGTGATAAGAATCTAGTTGGAAATATTCCGTTGTTCCGATCCATTCAACAGGAGTTATTGAAGACAGGAGGAACATCTATTGTATTCTCTCCTGATGATATCTTAAGAAATGGAATAAAAGCAGCAAAATATGATCCTAGTAATAATACATGGGAGACTGTAGTGGCGCCCTTCCCAAACCTAGTATACAACCGGGTTCCGTTTCGAAAACACGAAGACACCGCCACCTTTAAAGAAGCTGTAACTCTCTTTAAAAAACAATCAATACCCTTTTTTAATCCAGGTTTTTTAAACAAATACGATTGTTACTTACAGTTCAAGGAGCATATAGATCTAAAACAGTATTTCTTACCGACAATAAAAATCGAAGACAAAACAGAACTAGAGGAATTTCTATTAGCTCATCGCTCTCTTTATATAAAACAAGCAAATTCTTCAATGGGAAGAGGCATTCATATTATTAAGTTACAAAGAGATGGTAAAGTTTTGCTCATAAACAATAGGCAGCAAACTATTTACCCTGATTTTCATAATTACTGGGGAAAATGGTCTAATAAATTTCTCAATATATTATATATTGCGCAGCAAGCAGCAAGTCCTCAACTTTATCAAGGGAAACGGTATGATTTTAGAATATTAGCTGTTTTCCAAGGTGAGAAGCATGTCCCTGTAGGTGTAGGTGTTAGACAATCAGGCCATCAACAAGTAACTACACATATTCCTAATGGAGGAAAGCTACTTCCTTATTCACAATTTCAAACCCAGGACCAAGACCTCTTGATCAAAAAAATAGTAGAGCTTTGCGGGAAAGAATTAAATAGGAAATACGGGTTCTTTGCTGAGTTCTCCATCGATCTGGGGTTAACTTCAGATGGAAGATTTGTTATTTATGAAATTAATTCAAAGCCAATGAGCTTCGATGAAAAAACGATCGAGGAAAAACGGGTAAAGATGCTTTGCGAGCTTTTCCGTTCCACAATAGAAAAGAAGTAAAAAGACACACTATTTATCACATAGCGTGTCTTTTTACTTGTCTATCGACTTTTTACTATCATATTTACAGCCTCTTGGATTGCATCCTCGGCGTTTTTCCCTTCGTCATTTGCTTCACGAATACATGCCTCTAAGTTTTTTGCTACAATATATCCCATCGCACGGTCAACAGCCGAGCGCACAGCTGATAGCTGAGTTACCACATCTTTGCAATGTTTTTCCTCTTCCATCATACGTATTACACCACGAACCTGCCCCTCAAGACGTTTTAACCGGTTTTTCATTTCTTGTGAGTATTCCAATATATTCACCTCTCAACTATCGATACGGTATCCCCTATTGAATAGATTATATCGTATTCTTTTCTTAAATAGAAATTATAAGCCAAATTATTGATACCAGGCTTTACCTGTTATAATAAGATATACAAAGATTTGGGAGCAATCATATGCTAAAAAAAATTCAACACTTATTCAAAGACAGTAAATATTTAAATCAAAAGCCTACACTTGAAGATACAAAAGAGTATGACTGGTTTTATGAAGAATACGAAGACGGTTGGGTTGGAATTAGAAAAAACATGTTAGACCCAAAAGAAAAACAGCTACTGGATGCCCTTTTCCATTCTTTTGAACCACCAGTCATAGAGTTTCAATCTCAGGGATGGTACAATTTTTTATTTTCAGATGGAGGGGTCCCTTTACAAAAACAAGAGCGACGGGTTCGAATCATTCACCTTCATTGTTCAGGTGAGGACTGGGAGCAAAAAGATTTAGAACTTGCATTAAAAGGCTTTTTATCTGAAGAAATTATTATTTTTTGGGAAAGTCCAAATCATGCTGTACTTATTGAACACGAATCTCACAGCTTTTTAATGGCAGAAAATTTCTTGGAAATCTCTGAGACATTTGAAAATGATCTTTACTTACGTGTCAGTTTCTTCATTGGAAAGTTTCACTCTGCCACTGAGGAATTAAAGGAATTATTCCATCAAGACCGTCTATTTTTCAAACAATCTTTAGAATGGAAGCGGAAGGAAAGAGTTTTTACATTTGAGAACATTTTCCCAACTTTGCTTTCGCACAGTCTCCCAGCGGAGCTTTTAAAAGCTATAGAATTACAACTTCTTCAGCCTTTAATGGACGATCCAGAAACGCTCGCAACCATTCAAGTATATTTAGAAAATAATTTAAACGCGAGTGTCACTGCAAAAAAGTTATACATTCACCGAAACACCTTACAATACCGGGTAGACAAGTTTACAGAAAAAGCTGGCGTCAATCTAAAAGATTATCCTAGTGCCATTACCCTTTATATCGCTTGCTTACTCCAATTACAAAAGCAAAGATAGCACATTGCCCAATTTCCTTCTCCTTATTTTTGTGCACTATTCACATAGTACAAGAACTCCCAATCATGTAATCTATACATAAGAAAACGATTACAGATCATTGGGAGGAATTAATTATGGCTGAGTTAGTTTTAGATCATATTTTCAAAATTTACGACAATAAAGTAACTGCTGTTGAAGACTTTAACCTTCATATTCAAGATAAAGAGTTTATCGTATTCGTTGGACCATCTGGTTGCGGAAAATCAACAACTTTACGTATGATTGCTGGTCTTGAAGAAATCTCTAAAGGTGATTTTTCTATTGATGGTAAACGTGTAAATGATGTTGCACCAAAAGATCGTGATATCGCCATGGTATTCCAAAACTATGCTCTTTACCCACATATGAGTGTATATGACAATATGGCTTTCGGATTAAAGCTTCGTAAGTTTCCTAAGGATGAAATTGATCGTCGTGTTCAAGAAGCTGCAAAAATCCTTGGTCTAGAACCTTACCTTGATCGTAAGCCAAAAGCACTTTCTGGTGGTCAACGTCAGCGTGTAGCATTAGGTCGTGCAATTGTCCGTGATGCAAAAGTATTCTTAATGGATGAGCCATTATCGAATCTTGATGCTAAACTTCGTGTTCAAATGCGTGCTGAAATTGCGAAGCTTCATCAACGCTTACAAACAACAACTATCTACGTAACGCATGACCAAACAGAAGCTATGACAATGGCTACTCGTCTTGTTGTTATGAAGGACGGAGTTATTCAGCAAGTTGGAGCACCAAAAGAAGTATACGAAAAGCCTGAAAATGTATTCGTTGGTGGATTTATTGGATCACCAGCAATGAACTTCCTAAGAGGAAAAATCGAAGAAGGTAAATTTGTAGCAGGCAAAACTTCTATCGCTATCCCAGAAGGAAAAATGAAAGTACTTCGTGAACAAGGGTATGTTGGTAAAGAAATTATTCTCGGTATCCGTCCGGAAGATATTCATGATGAGCCTGTTTTCATCGAAGCTTCTCAAGGTACAAAAATTCATGTGAAAATTGATGTATCAGAATTAACTGGTGCTGAAACAATGCTTTATTCAAGCATTGAGGGTCAGGATTTTGTAGCGAGAGTAGACTCTCGTTCAGATATTAAACCTGGTCAATCAATCGATTTAGCATTTGATTTGAACAAAGCTCATTTCTTCGATGTAACTACAGAATCAAGAATACGTTAATCACCTAGGATGCAGCACGAGCGCGCTGCATCCTTTTTTCTATTCTTGTATGAATTGGACCACATCGTTATAACAAGAGGGACACTTATATAGATGCGGACAGAGTCCCTTAGCATAATCCTCGGGATATCCATCTTCAAGCTTCATTAAGTCAATTGGCATATAGGCACTATAGTCATCAAAAAAATCCATTAACCTTCCTGCTTCCTCTAATTCACTTCCGCATGTACTGCAAGTAAAGTATTTTTCTTCAAGCCCGTTACAAACTGGACATATTCCCATTTCTCTTCCCTACTTTGTTTTTTTATTAGTTTGAGAAGCATATCACCTGTTCATGTAAGGCAAAAAGAAATTATGAACAGGAAAACATTACCTGTAGTTTATTTCGAATAGGATCAAAAAAATCATCCATAATATTGAGTAAACACAGCGACAACAAGTCGCCAACAACAAAAACTTTTATAACGGGCTATGCTGAAAGCTTGATTTACTAAAATCAATTTGGTTCAATCCAAAATAGTCCACCAAAAAAACTGAAGGAGAGTGTTCAACATGGCAAACAACAATTCTTCAAACCAACTATTAGTACCAGGAGCAGAGCAAGCATTAGAGCAAATGAAGTACGAGATCGCTAGCGAATTTGGTGTAAACCTTGGTGGCGAAACTACTTCACGTGCTAACGGATCTGTAGGTGGAGAAATCACTAAGCGTTTAGTATCTATGGCTCAACAATCTATGAGCGGTTCTTTCCAACGCTAATTTAACTTAAGATAGTACAACAATTGAATAAGGTATGGCTTAGCCCTCTTCCATTCCGGAAGAGGGCTTTCATATTATGCCCAAATAAAAAACAGCCTTTCGTAATAAAAGGCCGTTTTTATGATTCTTTTATGATTGTAAATCCAATAAAGTAACCTAAAACCATAATACTTGCAATAACTAATGTCACTGAAAGCTCTTCCATATTCTAGTCCCCCTTCATGCCTATGTTTGCTTTAACATTATCACGAATTCGGGGACCAACTGGACGTAATATTAGAAAATTGTATGTCTAAATTTCGAAAGTTCTTTGAACATCAACCCGCTAAGCTGCTTCCTTGTTGAAGCTGATACATTTGATAATACTTTCCTTCTTGTTCCATTAATTCATCATGCGTCCCTTTTTCGACGATACACCCTTTATCTAATACAAGTATTTGATCAGCATTTCGAATAGTGGATAATCTGTGAGCTATAATGAATGTGGTTCTTCCCTTTTTCAATACATCCATTGCCTCTTGAATGATCATTTCTGTCTCTGTATCAATACTAGATGTTGCTTCATCCAAGATAAGAATGGCCGGATCGAATGCCAATGCTCTTGCAAAAGATATAAGCTGTCTCTGTCCACTTGATAACGTGCTGCCCTTTTCAATAACCGGTTCATCAAAGCCTTTTTCCAAATGTTTAAATACTCTATCAGCTCCTACATCACGAAGTGCCTGTTCAACCTTTTCTCGAGTAATAGCTGGATTATCGAGACTAACGTTTGAAGCAATCGTACCAGTGAATAGAAAAGGATCCTGTAACACGATTCCCATATGCTGTCGTAGTGTTTGATGGGGAATATTTTTTATATCGGTTCCATCAACTAAAATACTTCCTTTTTGACAATCGTAAAATCTAAAAAGCAAATTGATAATTGAGCTTTTCCCTGAACCGGTATGTCCTACAAGCGCCACAGTTTCCCCGTGCTCCGCAGTAAAATGAATATCCTTTAAAACAAATTCATTTTCTTTATATCCAAAGGAAACATGCTCAAAAGTTACATTCCCCTTATAGCGTTCCATCCGATGATCATTAACATTGATTCCCTCTTCCGTTAATAACTCAAACACACGGTCTGCCGCAACGAGCGCTTGTTCTAGATTGGCTAGCTGATTCACAATCCCTTGAATAGGGTTAAAAAGGCGATTAATATAATCAACAAACGCATACAGCATTCCTAGCGAGACTACTGCACTTGGCTTTAGTGCCTCTCCCCCAAAATACCAAATAAAAGCTACAAATATCACATTCCTTAGTACGTTTACTAAATTATGTGAAGTTAATGAATTGAGACTTAAAAGTTTGTTTTGGAATTTAAAGTGATCTTCATTTAGTTTTTCAAATTCTTTCTGAGTTTGCTTTTCTCGATTAAATGCTTGAATTACATTCATCCCTTGAATGGATTCATTAACAATTGCGTTAATATCACTATTTCTCGAACGTATTTTATGATTATACTTTGATGCGTATTTTCGATATACAAGTGTCCACACAAAGAGAATTGGCAATAGTAATAAACAAATGAACGCTAGCTTTACATTGAGAATGAATAAAGCAATATAGATTCCCGTAATGTAAATCGCACTGGTAAAAAAGGTTGATAGTACAGTAACATATAATTCTCGAATTGCTTCAGTATCATTTGTTATTCTCGCAACAACCTTACCGGCTGGCAAATTATCAAAGTATCGAATAGGAAGCTTTTGAATCTGTCCAAATACATCCTCACGCATTTTTTGGATGACCCGGTTTGCAGACATCTGCAAATAAAAACGCTGTCCGTATTCAAAAATAGCTGCAATAACGATCAGTCCGAAATACAGTGATAATAAACCAATAATTCTTGAGGTTTCCGGCTGATAAAATGCTACCAGCTCCTCGGTTGAAAGCTTTGTTCCTTCGAAGGTTTCAATCTCTTCTCCCTTTGTAATAGTTAGGACGCCATTATTAAAGCTTCTTTCCCCGTCAAAGGGAGTAGCCTCCTCAACAAAGACAAAGGAACGATTGACTTGTAGGATAGTCGCTTCTTCTACCTTCACCTCATCATCCTCAATATATGTCTCACGTTTATAATAATTCCCTTTGTATTCGACTGAGTCCTTCGTTCCATTCGTTTGATACCAAGTCGACTCAATCCCTAATATGTGTTGATCAATCATTCGCTTGGCTATGAATGGTCCCGCAAGGTCAGCGGTAACCGCAACAGAAAGCATCATAAGTGCTGCGATTATGATTTTTTTATAATGCAAAGCGTATTGTACGAGGCGTTTACCAGTCGTCATACACTCACCTCCACTTCAGATGAGGTTTGAACCTGCTGTCTATCATATTGCTCTCGATACCAGCCGTTCCGTTCCATAAGTTCTTCATGGGTTCCTTCCTCAACAATGATCCCTTCATCTAACACGAGAATACGGTCCGCGTGCTGGACTGCAGACATTCGATGGGTCGTTATAATTGTTGTCTTTCCACTTCGTTCACTTCGTATATTTTCGATGATTTTCTTTTCTGTTTTTGCATCAACGGCTGAAAGAGAATCGTCTAAAATAAGAATTTCAGGATTCTTAATTAATGCTCTCGCTATCGAAATTCTTTGTTTTTGTCCCCCAGATAAAGCTACACCTTTTTCCCCAACAAGTGTTTCTAGACCTTCGGGAAGCATCTCAATATCCTTCTGGAAATCCGCTAACTCGATAGCTTTAACCAAATCAGCATCAGTAGCGTCCAGTCGTCCAAAAAGAATATTTTCTTTTACCGTCTTTGAAAACAGGACGTGATCTTGTGGAACGTACCCAATCCATCCTCTAGTTGTCTCTAACGTATGCTCATTTAACTCTACATTAGAAATAGTTAATGCTCCTACCCCTAACGGATATTCTCTTAATAGCTGTTTAATAAAGGTTGTTTTTCCACTTCCTGTTTTTCCAACAATCCCCAATGTCTCCCCTCGCTTCAAATCTACGTTGATTTTACTTAGGTTATCTACGTTAGAGGATGGGTATCGAAATGAAAATTCCTTGAACGTAATCTGCTCCGGATTATTATCCGATTTTGGATTCAATGGATCCGATACATCAGGCTGGTAGGATAATGTTTCTTGTACGCGGTCTAGTGAAGCATTTCCTCTTTGCATAATATTGATAAGCTCTCCAATCGCAAACATTGGCCAAACAAGCATACCTAAATATACATTAAACGAAACAAGTTCCCCTAACGTGAGTCGATTATGGAACACTAAGTATGAACCAAAACCTAATCCAATAACATAACTTAGTCCAACCAAAACCTTGATCGTTGGATTAAACAAAGAATCTATTTTTGCAACAGCCACATTCTTTTTATAAACATCCTCAGTCATATTGTGAAATCGTTCTTGATCTTCACGTTCTTGAACATAGGCGCGAATCACTCTTACTCCTGAAACCGACTCGAGAACACGATCATTAAGTTCACCAAATGCATCCTGTGCTGACATAAACTTTTTATGAATGGTATTGCCGTAATAATTGATGAGAACAGCCATGATTGGCAACGGTAGGACTGCTGCAAGAGTAAGTTCCCAACTAATAAAGACCGTCATCATCGCAACAATTGTAAGCATAAAGGCTGTGGAATCTACCAGTGTTAAAATACCAAATCCAGCAGTTGTAGAAATAGCCTTTAGATCATTTGTTGCACGGGCCATTAAATCTCCCGTTCGATTTTTTTCAAAGAACGTTGGTGTCATTTTAAAAAGATGCCTCATAAATTGTGAGCGCAGTTTTCTTTCAATAAGAAAAGCCCCACCAAACAGCTGGTACATCCAAATATATGTGACTCCATAGGATACAACTGTCAGAACAAAAAAAGCTAATAAGTACTGAACAATTTTTTCCTTACTTATTACTCCCATATGAATATCATCAATAACCATTCCGACAAGCTTTGGTGGAATAACATCAACAAATCCAATAAAAATAAGAAGTGTTATCGCAACAGTATAGCGTTTCCAATTTTCTTTAAAGAACCAACTCAATTTTCCTAAAATAGAGAACATCTTGGAGTCTCCTCTCTTTTCTTTCCGTCATGTATAACTAACCACTCTCAAGCTCCACGGGTGATACCAATAATCTTTCTACACGTAATGTTTGCATTGTTACTTCCTCCTAGAATTTTTTATAGTAATGGGATATTCCCAATGCTACCTCTTGTACAAGACAAAAAAGACATACCGCATCCTATGCGATATGTCAAAAGGCGACAAAAAAGCACAAGCTACTCATACGTAACCTGTGCCATTGATAAAATAGTTAACTGTGCTCATTTAAGGACAAGGATTATAAATGGTTACGCTCTCATATTCAGTTAAGTGAATGTGTAAATCTCTTACTCTCATGATCGTAACCTCCTATCCTTTCATTATTTTCCATATTTGTTACATTATCATCAAAATACAATAAAGTCAATTGAATTTTCTCAATATTGGTATGCTTTCACCATTACTAAGAAACCGTCAATGGCTTGGATTTTGGTTGGAGATTCCGACTGTATTTTGGAAGAGCAATGGCATAAAATACTCCCACTAACATCAAGCATCCTCCGACGATCCAATAAAGCATCTCCACTTTTAATAATGCTGGAAAACTATAAGCGATAAATCCCAAAGTTAGCGATTGAGAAAGCATCATTAATGGTGAAATCCACCCTTGAACTCTCCCCATCATTTTAGGGTCTACAATACTTGGCATCCATCCTCCGATTCCAATATTAACAAGTGGCAAGCCTAGAGCCGCAATAAACACTAAAACAAAGAATAAGACAAGGGACGTAACTAGTGATGAAAGGATGACAAAACTACCCGTAATAATAAGCCCCATAATAATAAGCTGATGAAGTTTTAGTTTTTCACTTATAACCGATGCAACGACACTTCCTAGTAAAGCTCCTGTTCCAAACATGATTCCGATAATAATTGAAAATTGTTCGTAGTTTTCCGGTGCAAGCTTATATTTTAAGATAAAAACAGGCATTACACTAAAACCACCGTTTACAACACCAAACACAATAAATCCAATCAACAGTGTTCTTAGGAGGCCGTGCTGTAGTATATATTTCATTGAATCCTTGAAATCAACAAATACAGTAGAAATATTTAAATCTTTTAATCGATGCTTTCCATTTGGCATTCTTACACTCTCTTGAATCTGGCAAGAACGGATAAGAAGAGCACTTATCATGAACGTAATGGTATCGATAAGGATTGCCCCGTAAATCCCTACCGTCCAATAGGCTAATACCCCTAACCCATTACCAAATAGCATAAACAAACTCATGACCAATTGATTTAAACCAGCAGCAGTTGTGTAATCATCCTGCTTAAGAATTCCTTGAACCATCGAATGCTCGGCGGGAAAAAAGAATTTTTGAACGGCACTTCTTAAAAAGAGAACAAAGAAGATCAGTGGCATCGAACCAATTATTAATGTCCCTAAAAATATTATGGAAAGTACAGCACTTATCCAGTCACAGCTGAAAGCAATCTTTTGTCTATCCATTCGATCTGCAAATACGCCGACTAGAAAAAAAACAGCTAGTGTTGGGAGTGAATACATTAACTCTGTTATAGATGCGTACATAGGCTGGTCGGAAAAACGATCCAATAAAAAAAACATAAAAGCAGTAAGTCCAATCGTACTACCCATTTGTGAGGTGAAGTTCGCTAAAAAAAGCTTGGTGAAATTTTTGTTTTGAAAAACAACAATAAATTTTTTCATTTATTCTACCCCTAACTCCCTTTGATACCTTTAGTTTACTTTGCATTGCTTTTACTCAAAACAGACCTTTGATGGGATTTTCCTCCGCCTCTAGACGGAAGAGATTGAATTCTCAGTATATTTCCTAACAAACATGTTTCATTATGGGGAAGAAGGGGTAATAATTGATAAAAATAACTCGGGTAAAGGAGTGCTATCCATGAATGAAACATCGTCTATAACGATTTGTTATACCCACCGAATAATGATGAAAGAGATAATGGAACTTTATACATTAGCAAAGAAATTCAATGGCATGGTCACTTTTTATCATAATCATCATTCAGTTTCAGGCTTACACATAACAAAGCTAGTGACATTCTTTTTAACAATAAAAAGGGGGAGTAAGTTGCTAGTAGTTGTTGATGGACAAAGGAATCATTTATTTCTAAATAAGATCAAATCTATTTTTGAGAACGACCAGACGCTCAATCATGTCTCCAAATCAATTTCTTTTCAACACCCGCTACAACTCAAATGATGAAAGTGACAACTAACTTTATTCCAAATATCTCATGAAAAAAAGCTACTAAGTATCCCTTATTGGAAACCCGGTAGCTTTTTGTTCTTACTCCTTTATTTCATTCACAAGCTCTTCAAAACGCTCTCTGGACGCATGTTCTTCGAAGCTGCTGAAAATGCGGAAGTACTCATCATCAAGAATACGATAGTGTTGACTTAAGACATTCTGCTGTAGAATAATCCCCTTTTTTCTGTCAATTTCACGCCACCATAGCTTTCCACCCAATGTTTTTTCTTTTCGGTAATCAATCCCATCTCTCGCCACAGTCTCAAGCACTTCTAATGGGTCACTACCAAATAAATATTGAATGGTTTCTGTTTCACGAAATAGAGCACAAATGGTAACAACCGTCTGCCAGTTTGCATCCATCCTACCTTTTTCAATTTGTACGAGCGTCTTTTTCGAAAGACCGATGACTTCACCCATTTTATCCTGTGTGTATCCTGCTTCCGTCCGGATTAACCTCATTTTCTCCGATACCTTCGATATTATCTCGTCTCTAGTCAAATCCATTCAGTCCTTTAAAATGAATTGGTGTAATTTTACACATCCTCCACTTATTATAAAGCAACAATGGAAAATATTCCAATAAAAAACTGCTGTCCTGATGAACAGCAGTTTATACATTTATTTATTATCAGTAACTTGACTAATACATACGGCTTCACTTTTACAAGCATTCTTGACCGCACACGCGGCACATTTCCCTTGTCTTGATTTTTGAATATGCTTATAAAAAGAAAAGCCTGCATAACCAAAAATAATGCTACCTAATAGAATATTCGCCAACATGATCCCACCTCATTTTCATGAAAATCCTAATAGTTTCCCAACTTGGTAGACAAGTAAACATAAAACATAGGCTACGACAAAGGCATAAACAATTGAAATAATTGTCCATTTTCTTGAAGCAGTTTCTTTTCTTATTGTTGCTACAGTTGCCAAGCAAGGGATATACAATAAAATAAACAACATAAAACTATAGGCAGCTAAAGGAGAATAAGATGTTGCTAGTAAACCTTGTAGACTAGATTCATCAGGAACGAAGTAAATGATATTCATCGTTGATATAATTGCTTCCTTTGCTAAAAAGCCCGTTAACAAGGAGGCTCCCGCTTGCCAAGAACCAAAGCCAATTGGAGTAAATAGGGGTGCAAATACCCCTCCGATCATTGCTAAAAAACTATCATCCATATTTACATTTACTCCTGCTGGACCAGCATATGATAAAAGCCAAATAAGGACAGAACCTGCAAATATAAAAGTACCAGCCTTACGGATAAAACCTTTGCCTTTATCCCATGTACTTCTCCATAGTGTCTGGAATTGAGGGAGTCGATAAGGAGGAAGCTCAATGACGAATAGTGAGGTCTCTCCATTTAATAGTGTTTTAGAAAAAACCTTTGCGACAACCAGAGCAACAATAATCCCGATAACATATAGAGAAAGGACAATAAAAGCTTTATGCTCTACAAAGAAAGCTCCTACAAACAAGGCATATACAGGAAGTCGAGCCGAACATGACATAAGAGGAGTTAACAATATGGTAAGCAATCTTTCTTTCAGAGTTTCAATCGTACGGGCTGCCATGACTCCTGGAACATTACAACCAAATCCAATCATCATTGGAATAAATGCCTTTCCATTTAAACCAACCAACTCCATCATCCGATCCATGACTAATGCTACTCTAGCCATATAGCCTGAATCCTCCAGTAAGGAAATAAAGAAAAACAGGATGAAAATTTGTGGTACAAAAACAAGAACCCCACCCACTCCTGCAACAATACCGTCAAGAACAATAGCATGTATAAATTCAGATGCCCCAACTAATCCAAGTAAGCCTTCAATTAAATTTGTTAGAGGACCAGTAATAAACCCATCAAGTAAATCAGATAGTGGAAAGCCAAGCCAGTCAAACGTAAGCATAAACATCACATACATCAGGCTAAGGAAAATAGGAATTCCTAACCACTTATTAGTAACCAAAGCATCCATTTTCTCTGAAAATGGTGGGTGTATGTCTTTTCTTTTCACGGTAACCTTTTCGGCTATAGATGTGATGACTTCTCTTCTAGTTTGGTATATAAATGTCTCTACCGTTTTAGCAGATACTTGAAAAATATTTTGTTCAACTTTTTCAATGATCAGATTAATTTTTTCTTCTCCAACAAGATCATTCATATACTTCTTTACATACTCATTTCCTTCTAACAGCTGAAGTGTAAGCCAACGTGCGGATATCTTTGTTTTCTCTTCAATTAATTGTGAGATATGTAGTATCGTTTCTTCAATTTCCTTCCCATAGTTTATGAGGCTTTTATTCGAACCTACATTGGAGGAATCCGTTACCATCTCTGCAAGCACATCACAACCTTTGCCACTTCGTGCGATTACAGAAGTTACGGGGATACCTAATATCTTTTCAAGCTTCTCGGTATGTACTTCAATTCCTCGTTTGCTAGCTACATCAACCATATTCACCCCAATAACAATAGGCTTACCTAGCTCTAATAATTGGAGAGTAAGATGTAAGTTCCTTTCAATTTGTGAAGCATCAATAATATTTAGGATTTTATCGTATGATTCATGAAGAACAAATTGGGTAACAACACCTTCATCCTTAGATAGAGGGTTTAAGGAGTAGATTCCTGGTAAATCAATTAACCTTGCTGCTTTTTGCTTAAAGGCACCAATCTTTTTCTCAACTGTCACTCCACTCCAGTTCCCTATATACTCATACGAACCTGTTAAGCTGTTGAAAAGTGACGTCTTTCCAGTATTCGGATTTCCAAATAGAGCAATTTCCATTATCCTTTTTCCACCTCAATGCAACTTGCCTCGTTTCTCCTAATTCCTACGCACTGTCCGCATGATTCGAGCATGACAGGTCCACCAAACGGCATAATGCATTTTATACAGACAATCGAGCCCTCAGTTATACCTAAATCTAATAATCTGCGCCTGACTAAAGCATTGGCGCCAGATATATCCTTAATAACGGCTTTTTCCCCCGCTTTTAATGCTACTAACATAGTTATCACCCGTATACTTATTGTTTTTCTTACAATGAATCTAATTGAGAATGATTATCTTTATTTATAGCACGTTTCCTTTTGGGTCGCTGTGTGAAATGTCACAATAACTTACTCATGCTCATAGGTGTTTTAAAAATGGATTTTTTTTACAATTAATAAGACTTACGTATGATTTCTATCTTTCTCATTTTTCGAAAGAGGATTCCACCTAAAATCCTCGAATATATCCTTATTAACTAATAAAGAGAGAGAAAGAATATAAGGGTGAGTGACAATCCATGCTACAAGCAACCAGGGAGAAATTAATTGATTATCTCTCAAAATCAAAGAATTTATTAGTCTCTTTATGGGAAAAAGAAATCCTGATATCAACAGAAGATCCATATAAATTTGAAATTAATACGAATGATTTTTCATTATTTCAAATGATTCTAGATGGTCTTGATATAGAAGGTCTAGACTTTGAAAAGTTCATTGAAGAATTTTCGTTAGTAATTGCTGAACAACGAGTAAATGATTCTATCAACATTGGGACATTTGTTTATAATGTCAATATCGGCCGTTCGATTATCTATCACCATTTACTTGAAACTGAATTTACAAAAGAAGAAATCCAAGAATCCATAAAGAGCATCGATTCATTCTTCGATAAGTTTCTACTTTACTCCGTTTCTTACTTTACAGAGGAGAAAAATAAAATTATTGAAGAAAAGACGCAATTTATCGATTCTACACACAAAGATAGGCTAACACTACTTGGACAGATGACCTCAAGTTTTATTCATGAATTTCGAAACCCCTTAACTTCGGTTCAAGGTTTTATTCAATTATTAAAAGCCGAAGATCCATCAATTAAATACTTAGATATTATTTCAAGTGAATTAGAGCAGCTAAACTTCCGTATTTCTCAATTCTTACTTCTCTCGAAGAAAGAGCTAATTGGTAAAGAAAAAAGTTCATTTTCATTAAATGAACTTATTGATGAAGTACTCATATTCTTATATCCAAGCATACTCGACTCAAAAGTAAAGGTTATAAGAGAAACTTTTGACCATGTTAATTTATTCGGATACGTGGATGAAATTAGACAGGTGCTAATCAACATTATATTTAATGCAATTGATGTATTAACACAATACCGTGAAGACCCAATAATAGAGATCATTTGTTCTCTTTCACACAATAAGCATGTTGTTATCGAAATATCAAATAACGGACCAATGATTCCAGACCAGATGTTAAAATCAATTTTCGAGCCATTTGTCACTACTAAAACACTCGGAACTGGCCTTGGACTTTTCGTATGTAGAGAAATCATTGAAAAACATAAAGGTCGTCTTATATGTGAATCAAGTACGGAAAAAACCATTTTTAGAATGACGATGCCCATTCCTTCTCTTACAGAAGCCTCTGAGTAAAGAGGCTTTTTTCATTTTTCTAACAATTCCCCCAAGAACCTTCATAATATATTAAATTCATCATAAAATATGGATAATACCATTTTTTATCTAACCGTAACGTTTGACTGTACAGTTTTTCCTTTCGTATAATTATAATTATTTATATTAAACAATTCATAAGCAGAGGTGGTACAATGGGGTATTTTACCGAATTGGGGAGCTAGCTTCAATCGCAAAAGTTTCAAGAAGAACGATTGACTACTACACAAATTTAGGGTTACTGCATGCCGATCGTTCAAAGGGAAATTACAGACTTTACAATGATGAAGCCTTAGAAGCTCTACATTTCATTGAGGAATGTAAAGAAATGCATATCCCTTTAGAAGAGATTAAGAGAAAACTAGAAATGAAAAAGCAAAAAGACGTGAAACAGGGAGAAATGGAAAAGCATATTCACTCCATTGGTCAACAAATGAAGCAGCTACAGCACGATATTTCTGTACTCATCCCATTAATTGAAAATCTAGATGGTCAGCAAACGAAAGTTCTCTCTGAAGAGTTAACAATGGAGAGCGAATGGCTGATGAAGTTTTTACCCGAGTTTCATAGGTTAGTAAAATTTTCGAATTAACTGGGAGGTGACTCCTTACTCGTTTATTAAGCGAGATAAGGAAACTTATTGGACATATTAAACTTGGTTTTAATAGCCATTTTAATTGCTTTGACGGCATTTTTTGTGGTTTCGGAATATGCTATTGTAAAGGTGCGAGTCGCACGGCTCGACCAGCTCATTGAGGAAGGCAAAAAAAGTGCTATTTCTGCAAAAAGGGTTAATGCTAACCTAGACAATTACTTGTCTGCTTGCCAACTTGGTATTACTATGACAACTCTAGGACTAGGGTGGTTAGCAATTGAACCCATTGAAATCGTATTGCGTCCTATTTTCCAGCAAATGAACGGAACAGAGACAATAGTATCCTTCCTTTCTTTCGGAATAGGTTTCTTGGCTATTACATTCCTTCATGTGTTATTTGGAAAAATAGCTCCAAAAACGATGGCACTGCAAAAAGCAGAGAAAATGACGCTCTTTACTGCGCGTCCACTCATCTGGTTTTACCGACTAATGTTCCCTTTCATTTTTGTACTAAATGGAACAACGAAAATATTAACAAAAATATTTGGGCTAAAACCGGCTTCCATAAATGACTTAGCACATTCTGAAGAAGAGCTGCGATTAATACTTTCTGAGAGCTATAAAAGTGGTGAGATAAACCAATCAGAGTTTAAATATGTAAACAAAATATTTGAATTCGATAACCGAATTGCCAAGGAAATTATGGTTCCTAGACGCGAAATCGTTACCCTATCAAAGGACAATACGTTAGAGGAATTTCTTCAAGTTGTTAACGAAGAAAAGTTTACTCGTTACCCTATTATAGACGGTGACAAGGACCATATTATAGGAATGGTAAATATAAAAGAAATCATGACTGAGCTCATACAAAACCGAACACTCTTAACGAAGACACTTGAAATTTATACAAGACCTATTATCCGCGTTATAGATACGGTTCCTATCCATGACTTATTAGTTAAAATGCAAAAGGAACGAATCCATATGGCCATTCTTATGGATGAATATGGCGGTACTTCTGGTCTAGTTACAGTGGAAGACATCATAGAAGAAATAGTTGGTGAAATTCGTGATGAGTTTGATATGGATGAAATTCCAATGATACGAAAGCTTCAGGAAGATCACTATATTATTGATGCAAAAATGCTTGTTAGCGAAGTAAATGATCTATTAGGATTAAATATTGATGATGAAGATGTGGATACGATTGGTGGTTGGATCTTAACTGAGAATTATGAGGCAAGAGAAGGCGACGAAATTACACTTGAAAACTACACCTTCAAAATTATTGAGATGGAAGAACATCATATGAAATATGTAGAAGTTTCAAAAAATGTAACAAAGCATTCTTTAATTGATACCCCACTTCCAGCTGTCCCAAACTCATCCGAAGAAATGATTTCTAAACAGTCAGTTAGTTTCTAATATGAGGAACCCTCGATTGAACAATCAATCGAGGGTTCTTTTTATGCTTCTAGATTGTTAGTAATTTCATACTCTTCTTTAAGCTCTTCTAACCATACTGTATATTCTGTAGACATCTTATCATTCATTAAGGTATCTGTAATCTCTTCCTTACTATCTTCGAAATTAGCTTCCTTCGCTTCCTGATGATCGACAACTTTAATTATATGGTAACCATACTCCGTTTTTACAGGAGCACTAATCTCATCCACACCGAGTGCAAATGCAACCTCTTCAAACTCTGCTACCATATCACCACTGCTAAAGTATCCTAAGTCCCCACCAGATTCTGCTGTTGTTGTATCTGTTGAATATTCTTTAGCTAATTCGCTAAAGTCTTCCCCTGCATCTAGTTTACTTTTGACTTCGTTAGCAGTTGCTTCATCAGCAACTAAAATATGGCTTGCTTGTACTTGTTCAGCTGTAGCAAAAGTATCCTTATTTTCATCAAAATATGTTTGTAACTCTTCATCTGTAATTTCAATTCTTGGCTCAATCAATTTCTCGGTTTTAATATAATTAATAATATCGTCTCGAACATCGTCCATTGTCATTCCAGTCGCTACAACTGCCTCTTCAAGAGCAGTTTCACCGCCATATGATTCAGCCAATGTGGCAAGTTCCTCTTCAACTTCTTCATCTGATACCGTAATCTTTTGTTTATCCGCTTCAAGCTCAATTAATTTGTTTGTAATTAACACATCAAGTGCATCTGCTCCATACTGATCTAACAAAGTCTGTTGGAGTTCATCTTCTGAGATGGACGCATCTCCTACCGTTGCTACTACACTATCTTTTGTTGATAAGAGAATACCAGCGATAATAGCTAGTCCGACTAATGCTGTTACTATTGTTATTACTAACTTCTTCCTAAGTAATTTTTCCTTCATTTTGTAATTGTCCTCTCTTTTGTTTTCTCTTCCTAATACTAACCTGTAAATGTGACAAAACTATTAACAAGCAATGAAAGAGTTATGAAAAAGAAAAGAGACGATTAGCTCGTCTCCCTCTCCCAAATTATACAGTTTCTAGTCTTGAAGATTTTAGCTTCTCCAATTCCTTTTCTACATCTTCATGTGAATATGTTCCAAGAACATTCTCAATTCTTCCCGCATTCGCTTTTATGAAATATTGATTTGCTTGTGACTTTGCTTCAAGTTTAAGTATCTCTTCCTCTACTCTTATGAACCCCTTTACCGCTCGGTCCGGATTAATCGAAGAAAGAACTTGTGAGATATCGTTTGATACCTTTGCCGCTGTCATTCTAGAAACGAGCAACAGTTTACGATCCTGTAATTCGTCGTATTTTTCTTTAAGTTTATCGAGTTCGTCGTACAATAAATTCGTTTGATTTTTAATTGTGTGGTACTGTCCTTCATACAATCTTAATTTTTTCTCTTGTTGAAGCTTGTCCTCTATCGCTAGTCTAGCAATCTGATCTTCTCCTCTTTCGACTGCTAACTCAGCTTGCCTTGCTCTTTTTTGGACTCTGTCAATCGTTGATTCAATGACTGCTTCAAACTTCTTTTCAATATACAGCTGCTGAGCGAGAGCCTTTTGTGCTTTTCCAATCTCTCCCTCAAGTTCTCTTAAATATTGTTTGAGCATACTAATTGGATCCTCTAATCGATCCAAAGCGTCATTAAAATCTGCTGTTGCGATATCTTTTATTCGTTTGAAAATCCCCATTTTTACTTTTCCTCCCTACGTACTTTGTTTTCCCACTCATCAAGGAAATCTCTATTTGTATAGGACGGTACAACTAAATCTTCTCCCGTCATTAATTCTTGAACATTTGTGTCTTTCTTTACTGCACCCTTATAAAGTAAGTAACCTAATAAAATAAGAAGTGGAATGGCTAGAATAGTAGGTAATAGAGCAAGTATTCCTAGTGCTAGTAAGATTCCACCAGTAAGTTTCATTCCATTGCTCTTTCCTCTAACCCAAAGCATCCAACCAGCTATCACTAGGCCAACCTTTGCTAATACACCTAGTAAGAATGGTAATAAGAAGAAGGAGTGGTTCACCATCATACCTCTTTCATGAAAACCATGAACGCCTCCACCTTTCATTCCATGAAACCCCTGAGCTTGAACGGTCATGGTTGGTATACTAAACATACTAACAATGACAATCGCTAGAACGACGATCGGTGCTACGATTATCGTCCACTTTACCGCCTTGTTCAAATGAATTCACCTCCCTTCAAATAAAACTGGATGCCCTGTTTATTTAAAATCTTGTTATTAACGTCCATTTCTAATCCCTCCGAAGATTTGATTAACTTGTCGCTTGCTGATCTGTTAAAGTCATCGTGACCGTTTTTTCTTGTCCTTTGCTATAGACCTTTAAGGTTATTTCATCACCCACAGATAGATCATTGTATAAATACTTACGTAAATCATTTGAATTGGTTACCTTCACGTCATCGATACTAACGATTACATCACCTACTGCTAAACCTGCTTTCGCGGCAGCTGAGCTAGAATCGATTTGCATCACCATTGCACCTTCTGTTACTGTTTCTGGTACTTCCTGCAGATACATTTGGGGAAGTTCCTCTAGACCTGCTAAGCTTACTCCCATATAAGGACGTGTAATTTGGCCAGATTCAATAAGTTGGTTTACGATTGGTACTACGTCATTACTTGGAATCGCGAATCCTAATCCCTCAACTCCATCCTCTGAGATCTTAAGTGAGTTAATTCCTATTACCTGCCCACTTGAATTGAGTAAAGCTCCACCACTATTTCCAGGATTAATGGCTGCATCCGTCTGGATTACATTCAGCTCCCATTCTCCTGCAGAAGTCGTAACCGCTATCGTCCGATCCGTTGCACTTACAATCCCTTGAGTTACCGTACGTGAAAATTCAAGGCCAAGTGGATTTCCTATGGCAAGTACCTCTTCTCCAGCACGTAATGTGGAAGAATCTCCGAATTCAAGTGTGCCTTCAACATCTTTGGAATCAATTTTTAATACAGCTAAATCAGTTAGAGCATCTGCCCCAATTAGTTGTGCACTTGCTTTCTCTCCGTTATAAAGCGAAACCTCAATTTCACTTGCCCCTTCGATCACGTGATTGTTTGTAACAATATAAGCCTCATTACCTGTTACTTTAAAAATGACACCTGACCCTGACCCGGCCTCAACAGCTGATGTGTCAGTAGAATAACGACTAGTTTGTTCTTGTAAGTTGACAATCCCTACAATCGCTTTTGAGGATGCTTCAACCATATCTGCAACTGCAATATCATCAGAATTTTGAGTTGTAGATGTAGCAGTTGTCACTACAGCTGCTGCCTCATTATTTTCATTTGAACTAGACACAGCAGAGTTTTGCTCTCCAGTAACTCCACTTATCTTCTCAGAGAGGTTTTGAAGTGTGTCTATATTAGGAATAGCTACGATGGTAAGCATAGATCCTACAACCCCAGCAGTCACCATTGATAAAAAGCTTTGCACCTTCCTTCCTTTCTTTTTCTTCTTAACAGGTTCTGTATGATATTCTTGTGAAGTTTCTAATTGTGATGGGAATTGATTAAAATCGCTCATCCTAAGCTCCTCCTTTATGTCTTGCTTCATAGTTACATCATAGACCCCATTTATGAACAAATAATTAACAAACCTTTAATAGAGTTAGAAATAATAGGGAAAGATTATGTTTATTCTGCAAAAAAAAATAAGCCGCAAATGCGGCTTATAATTTTGCTACAATCATTCTGAGGGAAAACGAATCGTAAATATGGTTCCTTTTCCTTTATCACTCGTTACTTCGATCTTTCCACTATGAAGCTGTACGAGCTGTTTGACAATCGACAAGCCTAACCCAAACTCTCCAAATGGATTTGATGTACGCGAGATTTCAGCTTTATAAAAACGATGCCATATTTTCTCAATCTCCATCGGATCGATTCCTATACCCGTATCTTCAATTTCAATAATGGTTTCCCTTATTCCATTCTTCCCTCGCAAATAGATACTTCCATTTGAAGTAAACTGAATGCTATTTTTGGTTATATTAATGAGAATTTGCACAAGACGGTCATAATCCGCATAAATGGACATACCTTCCTCTACCTCTATGTGAATAGAGTTCCCTTTTTCCTCTGCTTGAAGAGATAATTGCTCTTGGATGATTTCAAATAACTCATCCAATGGAATCTCTTCTTTAGTAAGCTTGATCTGATTTGAGCGGATTTTATCATAATCTAGATTTTCATTTACCAGGCGAATCAGACGCTTTGTCTCTTTACTTACTAGTTGAATTCCTTTCTCTTTTTCTTCTTCTGCAATCATATTATTTTTAAGTCCTTCAATTACTCCGCTGATCGTTGTAAGCGGTGTTCGAAGTTCATGCGATACATCTGACATAAAATTACGACGGCGATTTTCCAAGCTTTCGATTTCTTCCTTGGAGGCATTTAATCGCATCACCATTGAATTAAAGTCCTCGGCAAGTTCCCCTATTTCATCAAATGTTGAAGAAGGTAGCTTTACTGTGTAATTCCCAGCAGCAACGGATGATGTTGCCGCTTGAATTCGTTTAATTCGATGAACATGTATTCTTGATAAAATCAAGCTTAGTAAAACAGCAACCACTAAAGCGATGAGAACTGTATAAAATAAATATTGATTAATTTGACTGATCATTTCTCTTGAACCGCTAATTGGGGCAGTAAGAAAGATTCCTCCTGCTAATTGTCCATTTACTATATAAGGAATAGCAACAAGTGTTACTTCCTGATCCGAGCGTTTCGTCCTATTTTTAACAATTAGAGTCTCTCCGCTCGAAATTTGTTCAAGTACTTCATCCACTAACCTTAAATCTCCCCCGTGCTTATCGGCAGGAAATATAACTGCTCCTTTCTCATCAAAGATAGAAAAGCTAATATTCCGTCCACCTAATACGGTCATATACTCATTTACAATTCGGTCGGAGGAAAGATTCCCCTCTGTAATGTCACGCAAGATATTTTCACCGTATGATTCAAGTTCATCCACCTTATTTTTATACACAAGCCCTTCTACATAATGAGAGAACACTAAGCTTAATATTAAAAAAGCAACTACTAGCACACTTATGTGACTTATAAGCTGCTGATACAAATATTTAATTTTCATTTCCTTGCACCACTTCATCAAACTTGTAGCCTACACCCCAGACTGTATGGAAGAATGGCTGAGAATCGGTTCCTATCTTCTTTCTTAATCTTTTAATATGAACATCTACTGTTCGCTCATCGCCATAAAATTGGTAGCCCCATACTCGCTCAAGTAGCTGTTCCCTTGTAAAGACCTGCTTTGGATGCTGCGCGAAGTAGTAAAGAAGTTCAAATTCCTTCGGTGTTAAATTTAACACCGGCTGATCATCTAAAAATACTTCTCTTGTATCTTTACTGATTTTAAAATGTTTTGTTTGTAGCATCCCTTTATCAACTTTTACTAGATCATTACTTTGCATACGACGACTAATCGCCTTGATTCTTGCCATTAAAGCAAGTGGACTGAACGGTTTTGTCACATAATCATCTGCTCCCATTTCAAGTCCTAGCACTTGGTCTGACTCTGTATCCTTTGCAGTTAACATAATAATGGGAACCGAATAGCCTTCTTCTCGGATTTTTCGACATATCATAACACCATCCATACTCGGAAGCATCCAGTCAATAATAACCAAGTCCCATTCACCTGATTTAAACGTGTTAAGGCCTTCTAAACCATCGTGGATATACGTCCCTTTAATTCCCTCTTTAGAAAAAAACATATCAATCATTGAGCATACACTCTCATTATCTTCTATCACTAATACTTTCATTTATTTCATCTCCCCCTACATCTCTCGACCTTAATTTAAATGTATTTATAACTATTTTTCAACTAAAAATGAGATTCTTCCTATTTTATTAATAGCTAAGTAATAGTTTGGTCATATTTTATTCATAACATGATAAGGGAAAGAAATTAATAATTTATTTCTTCTTACCCCCATAAAGAAGAACTTCGCATCGAAAAGTTTAGTAGACCAGGAAATAGGGTATGGTTAATAACGTACATAAACGAGAGGAGTATATAACTATGCGATTAATAAAAGCTGATATCGATGAATTGTTAGAATCCACTCGCGACCTTACTGAAGATGAAGGATTTTCATTCATCACAACAATTGAAATCGATCATTTACTTGAAAATACACAAGATTGGTAAAAGGATAGGTGCTATGCACCTGTCCTTTCTTTATGAAAACAATTTCTTAAAAAATAAAAAACACTAGGGCTGCTTCATTTTTTGAAACAACTCTAGTGTTGGAAACAAGGTTATATGTATTTATGGAGCGGGTGATGAGAATCGAACTCACGACATCAGCTTGGAAGGCTGAGGTTTTACCATTAAACTACACCCGCACAATGTATTATTGTCTAGCTCTGAAAGTTCATCAAGCTTACTTCGTTTTTCATACTGGGCTAGCTGGATTCGAACCAACGCATGACGGAGTCAAAGTCCGTTGCCTTACCGCTTGGCTATAGCCCAATGAAGAAATTGCATATAATGGGGCGACTGATGGGAATCGAACCCACGAATGTCGGAACCACAATCCGATGCGTTAACCACTTCGCCACAACCGCCATGTTATTTGACAGGGGTAGTAGGAATCGAACCCACACCGAAGGTTTTGGAGACCTTTGTTCTACCTTTAAACTATACCCCTTCAAAAAAGAAAGATGGCTCAGGACGGAATCGAACCGCCGACACAAGGATTTTCAGTCCTTTGCTCTACCGACTGAGCTACTGAGCCATTGTATTGCTATTCAATTATGTATAGATGGCGGTCCCGACCGGGATCGAACCGGCGATCTCCTGCGTGACAGGCAGGCATGTTAACCGCTACACCACGGGACCAGAGTTTTTTTAAAGTGTTTACTTAAGATGGAGGAGGTAGAGGGATTCGAACCCCCGCGCGGTTTGACCCGCCTGTCGGTTTTCAAGACCGATCCCTTCAGCCAGACTTGGGTATACCTCCAAAGAAATAAAACTATTATGGTAGCGGCGGAGGGGATCGAACCCCCGACCTCACGGGTATGAACCGTACGCTCTAGCCAGCTGAGCTACACCGCCAAAGTTAATTTAAAGTAGATGTTTTACTACACTACGTTTTATGAATTATTGAAGACTATTTTCACTACACTACGTTCCGTGAAAAAATCTTGGTGGAGCCTAGCGGGATCGAACCGCTGACCTCCTGCGTGCAAGGCAGGCGCTCTCCCAGCTGAGCTAAGGCCCCAAACAAATATTAATAGAAATGGCGCGCCCGAAAGGAGTCGAACCCATAACCTTCTGATCCGTAGTCAGACGCTCTATCCAATTGAGCTACGGGCGCATATTTTTGTAATGTCACTTATATTAGTGTGTTAAGGACAGCTATTTTGCTTTGCACTAATGGATGGATATTTTACATTCGTAAAAATCCTTGGTGCCGAGGACCGGAATCGAACCGGTACGGTAGTCACCTACCGCAGGATTTTAAGTCCTGTGCGTCTGCCAGTTCCGCCACCCCGGCAAAAGTAAGTTCTGGAGCGGAAGACGGGATTCGAACCCGCGACCCCAACCTTGGCAAGGTTGTATTCTACCACTGAACTACTTCCGCATATGGAAAGTTATTAGGATACAAAAAGAAGCATTGGTGCGGGTGAAGGGAGTCGAACCCCCACGCCTTGCGGCGCTAGATCCTAAGTCTAGTGCGTCTGCCAATTCCGCCACACCCGCATAATGGAAAGTATTTTGCTGAAGCAAAAAACTTTGGTGAGCCATGAAGGACTCGAACCTTCGACCCTCTGATTAAAAGTCAGATGCTCTACCGACTGAGCTAATGGCTCGTACAAATGGTGCCGGTGAGAGGACTTGAACCCCCAACCTACTGATTACAAGTCAGTTGCTCTACCAATTGAGCTACGCCGGCTTATTAAAATCTTATTTTCTCTTACTTGAATTTATTAAGTAAGACTATTTTTCACGTAAGTGAAAAATAGTCTTGATGGAGGATGACGGGATCGAACCGCCGACCCCCTGCTTGTAAGGCAGGTGCTCTCCCAGCTGAGCTAATCCTCCAAAATGGAAAGTTATTCTCACTTTTTGAAAAAACTTTGGTGACCCCTACGGGATTCGAACCCGTGTTACCGCCGTGAAAGGGCGGTGTCTTAACCGCTTGACCAAGGGGCCATTTTTAAACCTAGCGACGTCCTACTCTCACAGAGGGAAACCCTCAACTACCATCGGCGCTGAAAAGCTTAACTTCCGTGTTCGGTATGGGAACGGGTGTGACCTTTTCGCTATCGCCACTAGATTATATGATTGAAGAAAATCATTCCTTCAAAACTAGATAATGAATGAAGAAGAAGAAATACGTTTCATCTCAATTTGGTTAAGTCCTCGATCGATTAGTATCAGTCAGCTCCACACGTCGCCGCGCTTCCACCTCTGACCTATCAACCTGATCATCTTTCAGGGATCTTACTAGCTTGCGCTATGGGAAATCTC
>NZ_JAKFCQ010000070.1:0-5979 GCF_036676585.1 Robertmurraya sp. | reverse complement strand
GTTGAGCAACAAAAACTGGTTTATGAAGATTGTAAATGTACTCTTAGTGATTCTTTAAATGTGTTAAACACCATGTTCGCATATGTTCTCTATTCATACTATATATAGTTCAATAGAAATAGGTAATATTTTTGGGAAAGGAAAAAAACTTTCCGCTGATCTTTCAGTAACTAAGACCGGCTCCCCCCATAGAGTATTTTTAGGAGATCTGCTGACCTATACCGTAGTGGTTACCAATAATGGTCCTTCTTACAGCGGTTTCATAACATGCACCCTCGGTACTTTAGTCAGCTGTAACACTGCTTTTGTTGAAATTTCCATTGCACTGACTCTTGCGGTTACCATCACCAATACCTCAACGGTTACTGGCAATGATATAGTGAAAAGTATTTTAGACAGATTTGTAATATCCTCTAAGATGCGGAAAAATAGATGTGATAATTTACCAACACTAATAAGCATTCATAATAGTTCGGAAAATCCAAATGTAGTAGGGTGGTGTCAAGCTATATGAAAAATGATCCCTCTTACTTTAAAGATTACTTAAAATTACGTTTTAAGCGCTATTATGGGTATGAACTTGACTTGGATCATCCCAAAACATTTGCTGAGAAAATTCAATGGATTAAACTTTACGGGGAACTTGAGAGATTTTCGAAATATGTTGACAAATATAAGGTGCGTCGATTCATAAAGAAAAGGATCGGGGAAGAATACCTCATCCCTCTTGTTGGCTTTTATAAGAATGCTGACGATATTGATTTAGATGTGCTCCCCAATTCGTTTGCCATGAAAGCAACACACGGTTCCCGTTGGAACATCCTAGTCAAAGACAAATCACAGATCGACTGGAAAGCCGCAAAACAGAAGATGGCAAAATGGATCAAGTCAAGTTATTATACACGTAATGGAGAGCGGCAATATAAACCCATAAAAGGACATATTGTAATTGAAAAACTGCTCCAAGATTCATGGGGTGGATTAAAAAATTACAGGGTTTTTTGTTTCCATGGGAAACCAAAGTACATCATGGTAGATCTAATAGATGATAAATATACAGACCTGTATGATCTTTATTGGAATAGAATCCGATTGAATCCATTTGTCAACAAGAGTTTTCCCAAAACTGTGAAGAAGCCGAAACGTTTCGATGAACTAATCTCAATAGCCGGTCAGCTTTCGCGTGATTTTGCATTTGTTCGCGTCGATATGTATTATGCGAATGATCGGATTCTCTTTGGTGAATTATCATTTACACCGGACAACGGTTTTAATCGGTCCTACCCCATTGAACTTGATATAAAACTTGGTAATTTACTTGATTTAACTAGATACGTATAGAAAAGATTTAAATCGTTGATTGTATACCTTGTTTCTATCTTTGGCAAGAAAAAAAGATGTTCACTCAAACTTGAACGTCTTTTTTTCTTGCGAGCGTTATATGGTAAAGAGATCCTTTTCTTTTCCTTTTTGTTCAACCAGCTTTGGTCACGTTAGGTTTATTCCGGCTATATAAAGGTATCAATGATTTCCACTTATTCCTTCTCTATATTGTCATTGTGTTTATTATCGAAAGTGATAACACTTCTCAAAGTCAGCTATATTCCAGATCGGAATCAACGGGAAGTAAGAGACCCGACAATTTGAAGGCAACCATCGCTGGGGAGCCTAGCAAAGGGAACAAGACTAATCAAAAGACCGCTAGATACAGCCAGAGTTACAAAACAATCAATCCTCGTTCATCATTATTGTTCGTAATTTCTGTTGTCTCGTATAGGTTCGTTTAGATAGGACTGAATATATTTAACAAACTTTCTCGCTGCTTGAGAAATGTTTTTAAAGGATGTAGCTGCAATACCAATAGAGCGATAATGATCTCCTTCTAGGCTAATAATGTGAACGCTATTCGGGACACGATACAAAACCATTTCAGGAAAGATACTTATACCCATTCCATGTTGAACCATGGAGATAATAGCTTGGTCATCTTCCAATTCAAATTTGATATTGGGGGTAACATTGTTTTCTTTCAATATTCGTCTTATATCGTTATCGCAGCTTTTCTTTGGCATAATAAACATCTCATCTTTGATTTGTTCAAAACTAACCTCATTTTGCCTGGCGAGAGGGTGTTTGTCAGGAACGATAATTAGCATTCTATCTTTTTTTAGTGGAATAACCTCAAATGACTTCAAAGTGGGTAATGATAGGAAACCAAAATCAACAGCACCACTTGATATCCAGTGTTCAATATCCTCGTAAGTCCCTTCTAGCAGTTTAATTTCTATGGAAGGGTGGCATTCGTTAAAATAACCTAGGATTTCAGGCAGCCATTGAATGGATACGCTTGAAAAGGTGCCAATACGTACAGTTCCTACTTCTAGCCCATTGATACTTGCAATTTGTTGCATCATTTGCTCGTTCCATTTTAAAATTTCACGGATGTATTGTAATACAAGTTCTCCGTTACTGGTCAAATGGATACCTGTACGTCCTCTACTAAGAATAGAAAATCCCCATTCTGATTCAAGACTAGCTAGGGCATGACTTACAGCAGATTGTGTTAAGCCTAGTTTCACCGACGCTTCGGTCAGGCTCCCTAATTCTACAACGGTATTAAAAATTTCAAATTTGGCAAGTGACATCTTCATCCCTCTTTTACATGAATATTTTTCAGTTCAAGCATGAATAACATTCATTTTTCTTATCTAAAGTTAGCACGTATACTTCGAAGTAAGCAATACGATATGAACTCAAGAATGGAATGATCTCTTCTTGGGTTAGTTAATATAGGGAGAAGGGAGTAGCTATGAATACTCAATTTAAAGCTAATCTCATGTTGTTAATCGTGACCATTTTTTTGGGGTCGTCTTATTTGTTCATGAAAATGAGCCTCGCTGGTATACAGGAATTTAACCTCATCGCATTACGTTTTGGAATGGCTTTTATTCTAGCTGGCATTGTATTTCATCAACGCCTTATTCATGCGGATTCTAATACCATCAAATATGCATTTTTATTAGGTTCGATTTTGTTCTTGGTATTTGCCTCGATTACTTTTGGACTAAAATCTACGACCGCCTCAAATGCTGGATTTTTGGTCAGTCTTACGGTCATATTTGTCCCACTGTTATTAGCCATTTTTTTAAGAAAGATGCCTGATAAAAGAATTTTGTTTGGAGTATTATTAGCCTTTACAGGTATCAGCTTCTTAACTTTAAATCATCAATTAAAAATCAGTTCAGGGGACTTCTTTTGCATCTTAGGGGCACTGTTTTATGCCTTACACATTATTGTTACGGGAAAACTAACGAAGGATGTAGATTCCATTACCCTTGGAGTTGTACAACTTGGATTTACTGGAGCATGGGGATTATTATTCTCCATACTTTTTGAAACACCACAACTTCCTAGTACAACGGAGACTTGGCTTTCCGTTTTGGGATTAGGTGTACTTTGTAGTGCCATTGGCTTCGTCGTACAAACTGTAGCTCAAAAATCTACGACTCCAACTCATACAGGTCTTCTATTTTCATTAGAACCCGTTTTTGCAGCATGTTTTGCGTTTGCTTTCGCAGGTGAAATACTTACAACAAAAGGATATTTAGGCGCATTCTTGGTTTTGTTAGGTGTATTAACTGCCGAGATAGATATGAAAAGTCTACTTATGAAAAAAGGATGTAACCAAAAAATCAAGTCTTTGAAGCAACCAAATAACCAGTAAACCTTGGTTGTTAACACGTCAAAATTGGCGAATTTATAAACGTGATTTCTTAATAATCATAGCTATTGGGGTCATTGGTAATACCATTTCGATTGTTGCTCAGGAAACAGGTACAATGCTGTCTTCAGCACAAATGGGAGCCATTATAACTTCCTCAACACCAGCATTTGTGGTGATTTTTGCTCGCCTACTTCTTAAAGAACGGTTAACTTTAAAAAAGGGACTCTCTGTTTGTTTAGCAACAATTGGGGTTTTTCTCATTGTTGGAGTTGGTCATGTGAATTTTGCCAGTAAACTTGATGGTATTTGGCTTCTCATAGCTGCATTAACATGGGCATTAATGTCTGTGCTTGTAAAGCGTGTGCCGAGTGATTATTCACAAATTGTGGTAACGACCTATTCCATCTTGGTAGCCCTAATTGTGTTGACCCCTTTTGTCTTGCCACGATTACATGCAATTAACATATCTCAACTGACTAACCCGACTATTTGGGGAGGAGTCTTGTATTTGGGCATTGTTTCAACGGCAGGTGGATTTCTACTTTGGAATCGTGGATTACAAATGCTTAACGCCTCCAATGGGGGGCTGTTTTTCTTCTTTCAACCCGTGGTTGGTACATTACTTGGATGGCTTATTCTAGAAGAGAACATAGGCGTAACGTTTTGGATTGGCTCCATCTTAATTCTCATTGGCGTTTTATTGGTTATTAAAGAGAAAAAATAGTATTCAAAAACCCCTTCAATAATTGTTATCAAGACCTAATTTTAAAAAAATTCAATAACATCAAAGATGACCACATATTATACATGTATTATATGTGGTCATCTCGTTATTATCGTTTTATTCAACTATAGACACCCGTTACTTCCGTAAAAACAAAAAAAAGAAGGAACCTTTATGGTTCCTCCAATATAAGATCACGCAACTCAATAAAGTGTTTTTAAGGCTTCAGACGTAAAGGGGATCAATTCATCTGTGCGACCATCACGGATCTTACGTGCCCAAGAAGGGTCAACTAATAGTGCACGACCTACGGCTACCAATTCAAATTCTCCACGTTCAAGCCTATCAATCAAACCGTCGATCTTGGCATTGCCGGCACCTTTTCCTTCAGTCAATGAACTCAAAAACTCACCATCTAAACCAACGGATCCAACCGTAATGGTCGGTTTCCCCGTCAGCTTTTTCGTCCATCCAGCAAGATTCAAAGGAGAGTCTTCAAATTCTGGCTCCCAGAAACGGCGAGTAGAACAGTGGAATATATCAACACCTGCATCAACTAATGGCGCCAAGAATTGCTCCAACTCAGAAGGTGTTTTAGCCAATTTCGCCGTATAGTCACTCCCCTTCCATTGCGAGAAACGAAGCACAAGCGGGAATTCCGTTCCAACTGCGCGTCGGCAAGCTTCAATTACTTCCACTGCAAAGCGGGTGCGCCTAACCATGTCGCCACCGTAGCGATCGGTACGTGAATTGGTTTTCTCCCAGAAGAATTGGTCTATTAAATATCCATGCGCACCATGCAGCTCAATGCCGTCGAAGCCTAGCTGTTTGGCTTCAAATGCTGCTTGTGCGAAGGCGTCAACAATTTCACTTATTTCCGATTCCGAATATTCGCCTACATTGCCTCTGGCTCCTATATGCCAAATCTGCGGTATGATCTTTCCGCCTACCTCATGTACCGCAGCCACCACCTTTGCCCACCCATTTAAAGCCGCTTCACCAAAGAAGTGTGGTACGTTCATTTGATTGGATGAATCCGGGTGATTGATCACCGTACCTTCTGTTACTATTAGTCCAACACCGTTTTCAGCTCTACGACGGTAATACTCAGCAACGTCCATACCTGGGACACCATCAGGAGAATATTGTCGGGTCATCGGAGCCATCACGATACGATTAGATAAAGTCAAAGTCTTGAATGTAAATGGTTTAAACAAAGCTTGAACGGATTGAGTATAATTCATAACAACCTCCAAATTTAGTTAATTAAAATATAGTTTGAACTTATTACTTTCTTCACTTGACAAAAGGTACAGTAATAATATTTTTTCAGTTTAAAGACGTCAATATCGAAACACTTTAATGAAAGTTTTACACAACGTCATTGCAATTTTCTTGTTGAGGAATTCTGCTCTAATACATAGTCAGGAATATAATCAATTTGGTCGATAGATTTCTTCTTTTGCTTCGGTATATCCTCCGGGAAAATCAACAGCTTGACATAAGTTTCAGGTGCAATGTCATATTCATA
>NZ_JAKFCQ010000069.1:0-111699 GCF_036676585.1 Robertmurraya sp. | reverse complement strand
CTTCAGTAGCAACTTCAGTAGCTGTTGGTGCAGTTTCTACCGCTGCTGGTGCTGCTCCACCATTTAAGAATGCTTCAATATCTTCTTTTAGTACGCGACCGTTCTTACCAGAACCAGCAACTAAAGTAATATTTACACCTTTTTCACGAGCATACTTTCTAACCGAAGGCATTGCAACCACACGACGATTAGGGTCAACAGAGGCCTGCGTTTCTGCTACACCGTTGTTAGTTGTGCTAGCTTCTGCAACAGGAGCTTGCTCTTCTTGCTTTGGTGCTTCCTCTGCGTGATCGTCACCTTTAAATTTAAGGTTTTCATATCCAGGAGCATCAAATGTAATAAGTACTTGACCTACTGTTGCAACTGTTCCTTCACCTACTAGAACTTCTTCAACCGTACCAGCAACTGGTGATGGAATTTCAACTACTGCTTTATCGTTTTGCACTTCACAAAGTACATCATCTTCTTGAACTTTATCGCCAGCTTTTACAAACCACTTAACGATTTCACCTTCATGGATACCTTCACCGATGTCAGGTAATTTAAATTGGAATGACATGTATTCACCCTCCTATAGATACGAGCTTATTCAGAACTTTTCAAATAAGGAAAGGGAAAATGGTGACCCATTCCCCTTTTATTAAAAATTTTAGAAACTTAATACTTTCTTCGCAGTTTCAATTACATCTTTGTAGTTAGGTAACCATACTGTTTCCGCTTGAGAGAATGGGTACACAGTATCAGGACCTGCTACACGTAATACAGGAGCTTCTAAGCTAAGAATTGCACGGTCATTAATTTCAGCAACCACTTGAGCAGCAATTCCCGCTTGCTTCTGTGCTTCCTGAACAACAATTGCACGTCCAGTTTTCTCGACAGATGCTACGATAGCGTCAATATCTAATGGTGCAAGTGTACGTAAGTCAACTACTTCAACTGAGAAACCTTCTTTTTCAAGCTCTTCAGCAGCTTTTAGTGATTCGTGTACCATTGCTCCGTAAGTAATAATAGATAAGTCTTTCCCTTCACGCTTCACGTCAGCTTTTCCTAACGGAATTGTGTACTCCTCTTCAGGAACCTCTTGACGGAATGAACGGTATAGCTTCATATGCTCAAGGAAAATAACTGGGTCGTTATCACGAATAGCTGATAATAATAAACCTTTTGCATCATAAGGAGTAGAAGGGATAACAACTTTTAATCCTGGTTGTTGTGTCATTAAACCCTCTAAACTATCAGCATGCAGTTCAGGTGTATGAACGCCACCACCAAATGGAGAACGGATTGTGACTGGAGAATTGTAACGTCCACCTGAACGATAACGCATACGAGCCATTTGACCTGAAATTGAGTCAATAACTTCATACACGAAACCAAAGAATTGGATTTCCATTACTGGACGGAAACCTTGTAAACCAAGACCGATTGCTAAACCACCGATTCCAGATTCAGCAAGTGGTGTATCAAATACGCGCTCTTCTCCGAATTCCTTTTGAAGACCCTCAGTTGCACGGAATACTCCTCCGTTATTTCCTACGTCTTCACCGAATAGTAACACGTTCGGATCATTGCGCAATTCAATACGTAACGCATCCGTGATTGCTTGAATCAATGTCATTTGCGCCATGGCTTACTTCGACTCCTTTTCTTTATAAATAGCGTATTGTTCTTCAAGGTTCTTAGGCATTTGCTCGTACATATTTTCCATTAGGTCTGTAACCTTCTGTTTAGGTGCCTCGTCTGCCTTTTTGATTGCTTCTTTAATATCTTCTTTTGCTCTTTCGATTACTTCGTTTTCTTTTTCTTCGTTCCAGATTCCTTTTTTCTCAAGGAACTTACGGAAGCGTACTAGTGGATCCTTTTTCTCCCACTCATTATCTAGATCAGAAGTACGATATCTTGTTGGATCGTCTCCTGCCATTGTGTGTGGACCGTAACGATATGTTAGCGTTTCGATAAGTGTTGGACCTTCACCGTTAATTGCTCTTTCACGAGCTTCTTTTACTGCAGAATACACTGCAAGAGGATCCATACCGTCTACTTGAACTCCAGGGATACCAGCTGCTACTGCCTTTTGAGCAATTGTCTTAGCTGCTGATTGCTTTTCAACTGGTGTAGAAATAGCAAAGCGGTTATTTTGAACAACGAAGATAGCTGGCGCTTTGAATGCACCTGCAAAGTTAATTCCTTCATAGAAATCACCTTGAGAAGCTCCACCGTCACCTGTGTAAGTTATCGCAACAGATTTAGCTCCACGCTTTTTCATCCCTAAAGCTACGCCAGCAGCTTGAATGATTTGTGCACCGATAATGATTTGTGGAGAAATTACATTTACACCTTCAGGAATTTGATTTCCGTGGAAGTGTCCACGTGAGAATAAGAATGCTTGATATAATGGAAGTCCGTGCCAAATCATTTGAGGAACATCACGATAACCTGGAAGGATGAAATCTTCCTTTTCTAACGCAAATTGTGAAGCAAGTTGTGATGCTTCTTGCCCTGCAGTTGGAGCATAAAATCCTAAACGACCTTGTCTATTTAAAGAAATAGAACGCTGATCAAGAATTCTTGTATACACCATGCGGCTCATTAATTCTTGTAGCTGCTCATCAGTTAGATCTGGCATTGCAGCTTCATTAACTACTTCCCCTTCTTCGTTTAACACTTGAATAGTTTGAAACTGCTCAGAGATTTGCTCGAGTTGCTTCGTTGCATCGAACCCTTGATTCTTCGTTTTAGAAGCCATCGGAGTCACCAATCCTTTCTTTGGTAGAAAAATAATAATAAAAGCTAAAATACGCACAAAAATTAGGATACCCAAAATCAAATCTTCTTAGAAATAATCATCATTCTTAGATTTGACCTGTTCTAAACAGAGAGAAGCTATTATTTATTAAGTAGTTTCCCACAAATCTCGTTTAAAAAAACAGAAATTGTAGATTCAATGCTTATGATATTCTGTATCACTAACTTATGCAACAAAATTGATACAATAAATTGATTCGTTTCTTAGTTTACATCATTAAAAATACCTGCGTCAAATATTAAATCTGTAAGTTTTTAAATATATTCATAGTAATTATTATTTTAATCATTATCCTTTTCTGTACCAATCGATAATTCTATCTGTACTATATAACATCTCCCTATTAAACATCCTGTTATAAATCAAAAAAAGCCGACCTTATTTGGTCGACTCTTCTATATCTAATCCTGATAGTTCATAAAAGGCATGCTTAATATCATTATATTCCTTTGTTAGCTCATTAAATTTTTCGTTAGCTGCAATAACTTGTTCGTATATTCCATTTATTTTAACTATTTGTTCCTCAAGTTCTCCTAAAGACCTTTCCTCTGCTTTTAGCATATTATACAGATTTTTGTCCTGCTCGAGGCCTTGCGTATATGCTTTATAAAGCTCATCATGGGTACGATATCTTTCAGTCATTACGGAATATAATTCGTCTGCTTTATTTTTTACTTGCTTCTCATCAATTTTCTCAATTAAAGGTTTCACACGTTTAAATTCTTCTTCTGATTCCTCTAGGCTTTTTTGTTCATTTTCCATATGAACTTGTCTTTTATCTACTATTTCTATAGCTTCATCAGACTTTTTTACAATATCATCAAGATTCTTTGTCCCAAGTGCCATTATTTCTTCATATAATTGCTGCTCGTCCTTTTCTAACTGCACTAACGGTTCCTGCTGTTCTTCAAACAAAGCTTCTTTTTCTACCACATCTTCTAACACTTCGTGAATTTTTTCGGGTGTTGATTGAAAAGGACTACAGCCAGACAAAAACAGGATGAAAGCAAAACAAAAGATACCTAATAAAAGTTGATTTTTACGCACAATTTAGCCCTCCTATAACAATTTTAACTATATCTAGTAGTGGGATGAATGACAATACTATTACAATGCTTTTATTTTAAAAATTGGCTAGGCTTGTCCGTTTTGTTACATCATATTTCTAAACATTCGTAAATATGTATTAAATAAGCAAAATCCGGAAGAGATGATTAACTTTTGATCCGAACTTTGGTAGACTATTATCGATAAACAACGGACGAGTGAAAGTCTTGTAACTTAGGAGCGTGTATTTATGATAACAATGGATGATATCATACGGGATGGACATCCAACCTTACGTAAAGTAGCCGAGGAAGTTTCCATTCCTCCCTCTCAAGAAGATATTGAACTGTTAACAAGTATGCATGAATATTTAGTAAATAGCCAAAATCCAGAAACAGCAATGAAGTATCAGTTACGAGCTGGAATTGGAATTGCAGCACCCCAGATAAACGTTTCGAAAAGAATGATCGCCATTCATGCAAAAGATGAAAAAGACCAACTCCATAGCTATACATTGTTTAACCCAAAAATTATTAGCCATTCCGTAGAAAAAGCCTATCTTACTTCTGGCGAGGGATGTCTATCTGTAGATGAAGCATTCCCCGGTTTCGTGCCAAGATATTCAAAAATTACAGTTAAGGCATTTAATCTACAAGGAAAAGAAGTTAAACTTCGATTAAAAGGGATTATGGCAATTGTTTTTCAACATGAAATTGACCACCTTAACGGAGTGCTGTTTTATGATCATATAAACAAAAAAGACCCATATTACGTACCTGACCATTCAATTGCCGTAGAAAGATAATTGTGGCTGCTGGTAAAACTACCAGCAGTTTTTTTATGAATTCACTAAAATACCAACTTTATCCACGAGAAAAATTGTTAAAACATCATATAATATAAGTAGAAGAAATGCTTCCGGGACAAATTTTCTTTACTTTGGACAAGGATCGTTTAAATATTATTTGTAAGGAGATGATCCACCATGTTAAAGAAGCTTAGAAAAAAGCTTGTTAGGCAGTGGAACGAATTATTACGTAAAAAAACAATTGCATAATTTTTTACCTTCCTGGCTTGGGGCTTCCCCAAGCCTGCTCTTATACTATATATTTTTTCTATGAGAAAGCCCTTCTAAACTTGCGAAGGGCTACTTCTTTATTGTAAAGTTAATCATTGCCACTACATATTCTTTTGCAATAATGTAAAATAATGGTTAATTCTGCATAATCCTACTATTAAACGAGAAAAAACATGAAATACATGTTATTTTTAGATATAATAGAAAAAGTTACTATCGGAATAAGGAGAGATTTTTTTATGATTTATAAAGTTTATTTTCAAGAAGACAAATTACAGGTACCTGTAAGAGAAAAAACAAAAACCGTTTATGTTAAAGCGGATTCAGAACGAGAAGTCCGTACAAAATTGGCAGACCGACCATACAATATCGAGTTTGTTACACCAGTAACGGGTGCATTCTTAGAGTATGAACAACTAAATGAAGATTTTAAAGTATTGGAGATTGATTAATTTATGAAATTTGTTAAAAATGATCAAACGGCCGTGTTCGCCCTTGGCGGCCTTGGGGAAATCGGAAAGAATACGTATGCAGTTCAATTCCAAGATGAAATTATCTTGATTGATGCCGGTATTAAGTTTCCAGAGGACGAGCTACTTGGAATTGACTACGTTATTCCTGATTACACTTACCTAGTGAAAAATGTGGACAAAATTAAAGGCCTTTTTGTTACACATGGTCATGAGGATCATATTGGTGGGATTCCTTATTTATTAAGAGAAGTAAATATTCCTATTTACGGCGGAAAACTTGCACTTGGCTTAATTAAAAATAAGCTTGAAGAACACGGATTACTTCGCACGGCTAAATTAATCGAGATTAAAGAAGATGACATCATCAAGTTCAGAAAGACATCGGTTACTTTCTTTCGAACTACCCATAGTATTCCGGATTCATATGGAATAGTAGTGAAAACACCTCCTGGACAAATCGTCCACACTGGAGATTTCAAATTCGATTTCACTCCAGTCGGGGAACCTGCTAATTTAACAAAAATGGCAGAAATCGGTAAAGATGGCGTACTTTGTTTGTTGTCTGATAGTACAAACAGCGAAGTCCCTGATTTCACCATGTCTGAGCGACGTGTTGGTGAAAGCATCCAGGATATTTTTAGAAAGGTAGAAGGGCGCGTTATTTTTGCTACCTTTGCATCTAATATCCACCGCCTTCAACAAGTAACAGAAGCTGCTGTAGCACACGGTAGAAAAATTGCTGTATTCGGTAGAAGTATGGAAGCAGCCATCCGCATTGGACAAGAATTAGGTTATATTCGTGCACCGAAAGATACATTTATTGAGTCACAACAAATCAATCGAATTCCAGCTAATCAATTAACGATTCTATGTACAGGAAGTCAAGGCGAGCCTATGGCAGCTCTTTCTCGTATTGCCAATGGAACTCATCGTCAAATTCAAATTAACCCTGGAGACACAGTTGTATTCTCATCTTCGCCAATTCCAGGAAACACGGTTAGTGTAAGTCGTACAATCAACATGCTGTTCCGCGCGGGAGCAGATGTTATTCATGGATCATTAAATGATATTCACACTTCTGGTCACGGTGGACAACAGGAACAAAAGCTTATGCTACGACTCATTAAGCCTAAGTTCTTCATGCCGATCCATGGGGAATATCGCATGCAAAAAATGCACGCCAAACTTGCAGTGGATTGTGGCGTAGAAGAAGAAAACTGCTTTATTATGGATAATGGTGAGGTTTTAGCTTTAAGCGAAGATACTGCACAGGTTGCTGGAAAGATTCCATCTGGAAATGTTTATATCGATGGAAGCGGAATCGGCGACATTGGTAATATCGTTTTAAGAGACCGTCGTATCCTCTCTGAAGAAGGACTAGTCGTTGTTGTAGTAAGCATTAATATGAAGGACTTTAAAATTGCTGCTGGTCCTGATATCATCTCTCGCGGGTTTGTGTATATGAGAGAGTCCGGTGACCTGATTAACGATGCTCAATCGCTAATTTCTAAGCACTTAAATAAAGTGATGGAAAGAAAGACAACACAATGGTCGGAAATTAAAAATGAAATTACCGACACTTTATCTCCTTTCCTATATGAAAAAACAAAACGTCGTCCAATGATCCTACCGATCATTATGGAGGTATAGAAAGGCGGAAGCGACCGTTTAGCAACGTATGGACTGGAGAGCTTCGACTGAGATAAAGGAAACACGGAGAGCGATAGCGATTCGATGTTGACTTATCGTAGGGAGATGATCGAAGTACACTAGTTGTTGGGCGCTGGAGCTGGACAATTTTCAAAGTACAAACTTCTTTACCTCATAAGTAAAACTTAAAGCCACTCTTAAAATGAGTGGCTTTTCTTTGCATTATTGGATGACTTTCTTTTCAAAACGATTGATGTCTACATCTGCACCAATAACAATTAGGACGTCATTTGCTGCAATAGGTTCATTTGCTTGTGGTGATACAATGATATTATTTCCTCGCTTAATAGCAACAATGTTAATACCGTATTTCGCACGAATATCCAAATCGATAATAGTGTTCCCTACAAGACGGTCACTTGCAACAATCTCGACTATACTATGCTCATCTGAGAGCTCAAGATAATCTAACACACTATTTGATATGATATTATGAGCAATTCTTTTCCCCATGTCTCTCTCAGGATGAACCACATGGTCTGCACCAATTTTTCTAAGTACCTTCTCGTGATAATCATTTTGTGCCTTTACCGTAATATTGTTTACACCAAGCTCTTTTAAAATAAGCGTAGTTAAAATACTCGCTTGTATGTCATCACCAATGGCAACGATCACGTGGTCAAAATTACGTATACCAAGACTTTTTAGAACTGACTCGTCAGTCGAATCTCCTACTACGGCATGAGAAGCAATCATTGAAAACTCATTCACTCGATCCTCACTATTATCAATAGCCATAACCTCCATACCCTCTTCAGCAAGCGCACGGCAAATACTTCCTCCAAAACGACCGAGTCCAATGACAGCAAATTCTTTTTTCATAAAAAGGTTCCTCCGAATACTGTTGAAGTATTTTACCATTTTAGCACAAAGGACTAAAAGGAAAAAGCCCCCCATCTCAGGTTGGGGGACAACTCCATTAACTCGCTGTGTTCATGGTAAATTGTGCTCTTACAAGAGAATAGTATTCCCCTTGAAAATTCATTAATTGTTCATGATTTCCCTGTTCAATTATTTCACCATGATCTAAAACAAAGATCTGATCTGCTTCACGTATCGTAGACAAACGGTGAGCGATAATAACAGCTGTACGGTTTTTTAATAAAGTCTTTAAGGCATTTTGAATCTTTTGTTCAGACTCTGTATCTATACTTGCCGTTGCTTCGTCTAAAATAAGAATTTTGGGGTCTGCAAGCAAGGCTCTAGCAAAGGAAATTAACTGTCTCTCTCCTACGGAAAGGACATTTCCTCTCTCTTCTACCTCTGTTTCATACCCATTAGGAAGTCTTTCAATAAACCCATTAGCACCAACTGCCCTTGCGGCTTCTTTTGCCTCTTCCTCCGAAGCCTCGGGGTTTCCAAATAATATATTTTCCATGATCGTGCCGGAAAATATGAATGTATCCTGCAGTACCACACCAATTTGTTTTCTTAAGCTTTTTAACGAAACATCCTTTAAATCAGTACCATCGATAGTTACTGTACCACTAGTCGGGTCGTAAAACCGGCTAATTAAGTTTGCTATTGTTGTTTTCCCTGAACCAGTATGGCCAACAAGGGCAACGGTTTGACCGGCTCTCATCTCCAAAGATATGCCTTTTAGTGCTTTACGATTAGAATCGTAGGCAAACTCAACATTTTCAAACTCGATTTGTCCCTGAATATTTTCGAGTTCAATGGCTGCGTCCTTCTGAGACACAATCGGCTTTTCGTCCAAGAATTCAAATATACGCTCAGAAGATGCCATTCCCATTAACAATTGATTATATACTTGGCCAAGCCTTGAAATAGGCTCCCAAAACATCCCTAAATAAAAGGCAAAGGACACAAACTCACCGATTGTTATCGATTCGTTTTGAATTAGACTAGCTCCAAACCAGATGAGAACAGCTGTCCCGACCGCATTCGTTAATTCGACCATTGGGCGGAACATTGCATTTTTTTGAGAGGCCTCTTTCCAGCTTTGAAAATTCTCAGTATTCACACCATCAAAAAACGCCATGTTCTCCTGTTCCTGTGTAAAGGACTGAGTAACTCTTATACCTTGTATACTTTCATTCAGATGAGAGTTTAGTTTTGACTGTTTGAGACGTACAACCTGCCATGATTTTCTAATATTCCTTCTAAGACTTGTAGAAATAAAGAACATGATTGGTAAGATAATCATAATCCCTAATGTTAATTCGGGACTTAATGTAACCAATATAACCATTACACCTATCAAAAGAATAACATCCATTAATAGGTTAATAACTCCATTCGTAAATAGCTCCTGAAGAGAATTGATATCATTCATAATTCTTACAAGAATGGAACCTGCTGATCTTTGGTCAAAGAATCGATGCGAAAGGTTTTGTACATGTGTAAAGAGGTGTTTCCTTAAGTCATATATGACATTTTGCCCAAGCTGATTCATCCATTTTATCCGGAAGAAATTGGCTATGTAAGAAGCCACATATAAACCAGAAATGATAACTACAAGTGTAGTTAGGAGTTTCGCATCCTTATTTACGATTGCTCTGTCTAACGTGTACACCCCTATCAATAGCGGGATAATAAGTCGTACAGCTGTGTTGATCAGTACCATAATCATTGAAAAGGGAAGTAAATTCTTCCGATATGGTTTCATATAACTGAACAATCGTAGCATCTGACCCCAGTTAAACGGTTTATCAATTATCTGGTCTTGTGAATATTCAAATCTTTTTATTGCATTCTCACTAACACGTGGTTGTTTCTTACTCATATGATCCCCCCTATCCGATATGCGATTGCATAATTTGCTTTTGATCTTGGTATTGAATATCATATACACGCTGATAAAGTCCGTTTTGGTTTACTAGTTGTTCATGGACTCCTCGTTCGACAATTTTCCCTCTATCTAGAATCAGAATTTCATCAGCATGCTTAAGCGATGAAATTCTATGGGCAATGATAAATGTTGTTCGCCCTTTCATAACTTCGTGAAGTGCTTGCTGTATTTTATATTCGGTTTCCATATCAACAGCACTTGTAGCATCGTCTAAGATAAGTATACTTGGGTCCACACAAATCGCCCTTGCGATTGCAATTCGCTGTTTTTGACCTCCTGATAATCCCATTCCACGTTCCCCAAGCATTGTGTCGTAGCCATCGGGTAGCTCCATTATAAAATCATGTGCTTGAGCCCTTTTTGCTGCTTCAACGATCTCTTCCATTGTCGCCTCTGGTCTTCCATAAGAGATATTTGCTTTAATGGAAGACGAAAACAGAAAGGATTCCTGTAACACAAACCCAATATTGCTTCTTAGAGATTTAAGTGCGTAATTGTTAACCTTCTCACCGTCAATTAATACTTCTCCTTCAGTAACGTCATAAAATCTAGTGATGAGCTGTGTAATGGTGGTTTTACCTGACCCAGTAGCGCCTAGTAGCCCAATTTTCTTTCCAGGCTCAGCAACAAAAGAAACATCATATAAGGCCTCAGAATCATCCTCAGTGTATTTAAAGGTAACGTTCTTAAACTCTACCTTTCCTAGCAATCTATCGACAGTTAATTGTCCATCATTCTCCTCAATCTCTCCCTCTGCTTCAAGAATTTCCAAAAGTCTTTCTCCAGAAGCTTTTGATTGAGAAAATAAATTAATAACAAAACCTAAATTCATAATCGGCCACATAATGTACCAAACCAAACTGTAAAAGGCCACTAACTCTCCAGGTTTCAGCTCTTCTTGGATGACGAGGTATCCCCCGTAAGACAACAATAAAACGACGCTAATATTACCTAGCAACTCCATTAGTGGAAAATACTTTGCCCAAATATTGGAGGTGAAAATATATTTATCCTTATAGTCACCATTTGAATGGTTAAACTTTCCGATTTCAAAGTCCTCTCTTGATAATGACTTCACCGTGTTGATACCACTAATATTTTCTTGTACTTTTGTGTTTAATTTTCCAAAGGATTTTCGAATTCCTCTAAATGCAGGATGAACAGCTTGATCGAATTTATAAACAACGACCGCTAAAAACGGAAGTGTGATCAAAGTAACAATGGTTAGTGGAACAGAGTAGTAGAACATAACACCAAAAGTGATACCAATTAAGACGATAAAGCGAATCAACTCTGAAAACCCAAATGAAAGAAAAAAACGAAACCCTTCTACATCTGCCGTTAACCTCGACATAAGATCTCCCGTTTTGGCATTATCGTAATAACGGAACGGTAAATACTGCAGCTTTTCATAAAGGCGATTTCTCAGCTTATAAACGGAGGTTATTCCGAACAAGTCTCCTGTATATTGGTGAATATACGTTCCAATCCCCTTGATAACCATAACACCCACAAAACCTAAGCTAACGATTGGAATCCATTCGTACCTTCCCCCCAGCACTATGTCGTCAATCGTTATTTGAAGAATAATTGGGTATATTACAGTGATTCCTGTAATAAGTAATAGAAATGACATTGACCATAAGAAATAGCTTTTATAAGGCCAGTAAAATTCTTTCAGCTTTTTAAAAACCTCCATGAAAATCCCCCTTCATTTGTCAGAATTTCTAAAAAATTCATGAGCATAGTAATAAATATATCGGTTTTCGAAATAAATTTCCACCCTTTTACAACATTTTTTCATATAAAAAAAGACTAGGGATCCTAGTCTTTTAAAAATTTTTACTCCGCTTTTTCCATTTCATCTAAAACACGATTTACACGTTTTTCTAGCATTTTCATTCCGCTTCCACCAGCTTGGAAATGACGAAGATTTCCATCTTTATCAAACACATAGTAAGCAGGAACGTACTGATTTTCAAATGCTTCCGTTAATTTATGTTCGCTGTCAACAAAGATTGGTTGTGTAATTCCGTGTTCGTCAGCTGTTTTCTTGATTGCATCAAGATCTAGATCTTCTTCGCTTCTTGGCATATGAACAGCGATAACATTTAATTTATCTTTATAATCATCACGGAATTGATTCACTTGTGGCATTGCCTCTTTACATAAGTAGCAGCTTACTGACCAAAAGTGAATTAATGTAGGCTTTTCTCCGACTAAGTCAGCTTTCGCTACCTCACCATTTAACCATTCTGTTGCACCAGTTAGCTCTGGCATTGGCGCTCTAAGTTTCATTTTACAACTCTCCCTGTAAATAATTTTCATAACTTAAAGAAAAGACCTAACATTACGTTAAGGCCTTTTCCACTTTGTTGATTAAAGAGTTTTTTGACCTGGCTTCCAGTTTGCTGGGCAAAGACCACCAGTTTGTAGTGCTTGAAGTACACGTAATGTTTCATCTACATCACGACCGATATTGTTGTGGTTTACCACAGAGTACATCATTTCACCTTCTGGGCTGATGATGAATAGACCACGTAAAGCAATACCTTCTTCTTCAATTAATACTCCATATTCGCGTGAAACAACATGGTTTGTATCAGCAGCTAAAGGATACTTAAGATCACCAAGTCCGTTCTCTTTACGATCTGTGTTGATCCAAGCTAAGTGAGTGTGAATGGTGTCAGTAGACACTCCAATTACTTCAGCATCAAGGTCTTCGAACTCATCGTAACGATCAGACAATGCAGTGATTTCTGTAGGACATACGAAAGTGAAATCCATTGGATAAAAGAAAAGGACAGTCCACTTATCGTTTTTCATGTTTTCTTCAAGACTTACTTTACCGAATTCCTTATTTGCAAGTACAGCATCCATCGCAAAGCGTGGAGCTTGTTTTCCTACCATACGTTCTGCCATTATAAATCCCTCCGTGTAAAAATATGTAGATATTGTGAAAAAAAATACAAATACAATTATAGTAGTAACCTAATGCTTGAGTCAATTGTTATGAAGGAATAGATGTTAAAAAAGAGTTATTATTAAAATAACACCTAACCCACTATATGGTTTGCCCTATTTTTTTGTAAAATAAACTCTCTTATTTAATTTCCTTTATAATTTAAGTATGAGGTTAGAAGCATAATCGCTTTCTCAATTGCATCTTCATTGGGATTTAATTTTGAATGATGAAGTCCATGCTCAGACTCAACCCCTAGCCAAAACATGAAGCCAGGTATCTCTTCTAGCATATATCCAAAATCTTCTCCTGTCATCGCTTCCTTACATTCAATCACGTGAACCGAGGATTGTTCCTCGACAAAATTCATAAATTCTCTTGTTAAGGAATGGTCATTATATACTTGATGATACATACTACCGTAATCTATCTTAACCTCGCACTCGTATCCAGTAGCTACCCCTTGTACGATAGACTCGATTCTTTTTTTCACTTTTTTCATCGAATCAACCGAGAGGGTCCGTATCGTGCCTTCTAGTCTAGCCTTCTCAGCAATGACATTCTGAACAGTCCCACCAGTAATTTTTCCAATTGTAATAACGGCGCTATCCAAGGGGTCAACATTTCTACTAATAATCGTTTGTAGTTGACTTACAAGGCTACAAGCGGCAATTACCATATCATTCGTTTGGTGAGGATAGGCGGCATGTCCACCTTTTCCGACTAAGTCAATAAAAAGTTCAGATGTATTAGCAAATAAAAGTCCTTCTCTTGTTGCAATTGTACCAACAGGATACTCCGGTGCAATATGAAGGGCAATAATCATATCAGGCTTCCACTCTTGCATTTCCCTAGACTTCAACATAGGTTCTGCCCCGCCGGGACCTTCCTCAGCAGGTTGAAATATAAACAGCATGTCATCCTGAATAGGGTGGTGAACTATGTGAGTTAATACTCCTAATCCAATACTCATATGAAAGTCATGGCCACAAGCATGCATTTGTTCTGAATGAGTAGACTGAAAAGGAAGCTTGGTTTCTTCTTTTATTGGTAGCCCATCAATGTCGGCGCGATAACCAATTAGTTTTCTTGGGTTTAACCCATATACCTTTACGAATAAACCTGTTTCCCATTTCTTTACTTCTAACCGCTCTTTTGGCAACGATTCAATATATGACAGTAAATATTTCTGCGTTTTATACTCCTGAAAGCCAAGCTCAGGGATTTGATGCAAGTCTCTACGAATTTGAACAAACGGATTACTCATTACTTCTCCCCCTTTATTTAAGGAGAAAGCGTGGATAGGAATCCACGCTCTCAAGAATGTATTATAGTTGACGTAATGCTTGGATTACTTCCGTTTTTGATAATGTTTTCTCATCCGCTTGTTTGATGACACGAGCAGGAACACCTGCAACTACTGCACCAGCTGGTACGTCCTCGATGACAACTGCACCAGCAGCTACACGAGCACCTTTACCAACGCGAATTCCTTCTAGCACAACAACATTTGCTCCAATAACAACATCATCCTCGATCACAACAGGGCTTGCAGAAGGTGGTTCAATAACCCCTGCTAAAACAGATCCAGCACCGATATGACAGTTTTTACCTACAGTAGCTCGTCCACCTAAAACAACGTTCATGTCGATCATCGTTCCTTCACCAACTACCGCACCAATGTTAATAGATGCGCCCATCATGATAACAGCATTGTCACCAATTTCAACTTGATCACGAATAACAGCACCTGGCTCAATACGCGCCTTAATGTTTTTCATATCTAAAAGTGGAATGGCTGAGTTTCTTCTGTCATTTTCAACAACATAGTCCTCAATTTTTCCTTTGTTTGCTTCTAATGCTTCACTAACTTCGCTCCACTCACCAAATACAACTCCTGTATTTCCAGTGATAAAGGCCTTTGCACTTGCACCAAAGTCAATTCCTTCTAGATCACCTTTTATGTATACCTTAACTGGTGTCGCTTTTTTGCTATTTTGAATAAACGAAATGATTTCGTTTGCATCCATCATTTTCATATCTTTCCCTCCAATTTGTACAATCTAAAAATTACTTTAACAAACAACCGCATTCAAGACAAGTGGGAACCCTTTAGCTTTCATTAATAAATTCTTTAATAATTTCCACAAATGCTTGCACCTGTTTTAACTTAAAGGAAGATTCATAACCCATGAGCCAAGTGTCCCGTTTTAAAGGCATTCCAGCTTCGTCAAGTAACGGGATTTTAAATATATCCTTATCCATCTGATTTAATGTAATAGCAGGTAATATTGCAAAACCAATTCCATTCAGAGCCATCTGTTTACATGTTTCAATTTGATCCACGACTAAAGTTCTTTTTGGTGAGGTTTGAAAATTCCTATACCACCAATCTTGGATTTCCTGAAAATAATTGGAATCACTTTTAAACTGGATAAATGGTCGATCTGTTTTTAATACCTGTTCCGGGCTAGTAATCACCTTGTCGACTAAATAAAGACTATCTTCAAACAAATGCATCTTTACACCCTTCCACTCAGGTGTTCCACGGATAATTCCGATATGTGCTTGATCTTCATAAAGCGCCTTTGAAATCTCACTGCTCCAGCCAGTTATTAGAGCTATTTTTGCATGAGGATATCTGTTCATGTACTTCTTTAGTACTTTGGGAAGCCAGTTTTGACCTACTATGGAAGCTACAGCTATTTTTAAGGTTCCATATACCTCTGTATCAAGCCCGTGAATCGCTTCTTTTACTTTTTCTTCTTTCCCTAATACTTCGTTGGCAAACTCAATAACAAGTTCTCCTGCTGGAGTAAGTGTTAATCCCTTTTGTGAACGAATAAATAGCTTAGTTCCCCATTCTTTCTCAATCGTTTGTAGTCTTTGGGAAAGAGCAGGCTGAGAAACAAATAATCGCTCTGCGGCTTTTCTCATATTCATTTCAGTTGCTAGTACGGATAATAATTGAAACTCTGATAGTGTAGACACAACATCCCTCGGTTAATAAGTTTTACTTATATTATAATTGAAAAAAGCCCCCAAAAGGGAGCATATCTTTATTTATTTAATTTTTTTATATGCTTATTTAAGTGAAACAAAACCGTTCTACGAGTTAAAATTCCTTCAAAAATCCCCTCTGTACTTTCGATACAAATAAACGGGTGATCGATAAGAGTTTCAAGAGAGCTTTTTATACTAGCATCAATTGATATCCGAGGAACATCTTGATTCATGACCTCTTCAACCTTCTTTTCCTCAAGTTTCTCAAACTCAATCCGCTCTAGACCTAATATAGACTCCATAATAATTGGAGTACTTATTAATCCATGAAGCTTATAATGTGGATCAAGAACAGGTATAGCGGTATATCCACTTTTCGTTAACACCAATAAAGCATGCTCTAAATTGTTTTTAACTTGCACATGTGCCACGCGTTCAGATGGTATCATCAAATCTCTAATATTAATTTCTAAAAATTCCCCACTGTGAAGACTTATCATTGTCGAAAACTCCTCATCTCTTGTTTTCAGCTATATTTATTTTATCACAGTTTGAAAGGGTTTGCTCTTTTTAACTTCTTTACATACAAAAGGGACCAATAAATGGCCCCTCTATGTATAGTTGGTTACTGTATGAGATCAAAGATTTCAATAGTAATCATATCAATGTTGTCGAATTGGTATCTCTTCGGTTTTTCTTTGTCATTGTATACTTCTAGTTCAAATGTTTCTGTTTTTGGGTGAAAAGTAACCTGACACTTTCTTTCTCCATTAACTTCAAAAAAGCGTTGAGCTGGCTCACCTGAACTCGCTTGCTCTTGAAGATTTTTTAAACGTGTAATGATTCCTTGAAGCTGCGACATACTCTCTCTCCTTTCGAAACAAACCTATTGATACTCCTAGGTTTCTCTTTTGACATGTTTCTATACGAAAAAAGAAATCAGAAAATTCGTGCCATCCTTCTTTACATGCCAATATTAACAGCATAAAATAATGAAGGGTATTTGTACAAGGAAAAGTATAAAAAAGGAGGTTTTTTTTTGAAAAATGTAGTGAAACTCCTCGAAAATTTGTACATTATTGACGGTCATGACTTAGGACTTAAGAATAGAACAGGTAGCTACGTGCTAGTTGCCGACGAACTTACTATCATCGAAACGAGTGCTAGCCCCTCTGTCCCATACATCCTTGCTGGATTACAGGAACTAGGGTTCAAGCCTAGTGAGGTCCAGAACATTATTGTTACACATATCCATCTTGATCATGCTGGTGGTGCTGGGCTTTTACTTCAATCCTGTCCGAATGCAACTGTGTACGTCCACCCTGCTGGTAAAAGACATTTAATTGATCCTACCAGATTAGTTGCTGGAGCAAAAGCGGTGTATGGAGATCGATTCGATGAACTGTTTGATCCAATCGTTCCTATCCCTGAAGATCGTATAGTGTCGATGGAACATGAAGAAAAGCTTCAATTAGGAGCACATCATGTACTTACCTTTTATCACTCACCAGGGCATGCAAATCATCATGTTAGTATTTTTGATGCATCCAATAAGGCGCTATTTACGGGAGATACTGCGGGTGTCTACTATCCGGACCTAGAGGATACAGGTGTTAAGCTTTATTTGCCATCAACGTCGCCGAATCAATTTCATCCTGACAAAATGCGACAGTCTCTTAAAATGTTTAAGGAGCTACAACCTCAATACCTCTGTTTTGGGCATTATGGAATTACTGAGCAACCAAATCAAGTGTTTCTACAAGTCGATAGCTGGATCGATCGTTTTGTAGAGCAAGGAAAAAAAGCATATGAAGCTCGTACTTCTTTTGAAGACCGAGTTCAATTAGCCTTTAATTACTTATATGAAATGATACAAAATCATTTAGAATCTTATTCTATATCAAAAGACCATAAAGTAAATGAGGTCATTTCTTTAGACATGAGCATATGTGCTATGGGTTTAATTGATTTTATCGACAAACAAAATAAAACTTGAATAGAGGAATACAATGAACAAAGTTACCTTATACACCCAGCCAGGCTGTCCTCCTTGTGAATTTACGAAAAACTTTTTTAATGATCAGAAGATCTCTTATGAACTAAAGGATATAAAAAAAGATTCATCCGCTCGAGATGAATTAATTAAGCTTGGTTCTTACTCTACGCCAACCATTGTAATTAATGGAGATGTGATTATTGGATTTGAGCAAGAGCGAATTGTGGAAGCGCTAGGTCTATCAGACAAAAACGAGTAGAGCTTTTGTTTCGCTCTACTCGTTTCCATATGCTATATAATGGTTGAAAAAGCTCGCGGTCAGCTTCATATGATGAAGAGTGCTAATCATTAGCGCTTGAAATGGATTGTTTTTTTCAAGACTACTCGTTTTTTCCTCTTCTTTTTCAGGAACAATATCTGTGGATGGATTAAAGTCGTATAAATAATCACTTACTTTCCAATTCCCTGTATGCTCCTTTTTCAAAATGATAGCTTCAAAATGGTCTTTGTATGTTACCGGTCCCTCATTTTGCCCTTCAAAAAATTCATACACATAAATACTGTTTTTATTTATGACTATTTCTGTTTGGTCAGAAAATTGGAAAAACGGAATGTAGTAAGGTGCAAAGTCCGTTCCATATGTAAACTGTAATCCATTCTCCTCCACCATATTTTCCTTTTTAAAAAGCTGATTATAGGAATCCGTAAAGTAAGGCTTTAAAATCGAATTTACTTCATCTTCTGTTCTTCCTTCTTCACTTAACGACACCTGCGCCTGAAATGCTTCATGCAAAAAACCAAGAACATCTTCTCTGGTTTCAATCGTTGATACAGAAGCAGCTTGTCCAATTAAAGGAAAAAAGAATAGAATGGAAAATACCAATAATAGCATACGTTTTTTTCGACTCATAAGCTCACTTTCCCTTCCTCGTAATAATTTCCATTTTAACAACAATCTCATCTCTAGATGCACGCATTCGTTCGTAAAATAACGCGCTAATCTGACATTTATATAGATGAAGTTACCCTTTGTGACAACAGATATAACTTTTTATGAAGAAAAAGGCGAAAAAATAAGGAAAAATACCTACAAAGATAAAAAGAGTGTCTTACAAAAACAAAAAACCTCTACACAAGAGGTTTTTACGATAGGTTATAAAATAAAATAATTAGAATCAGCAGCAAGAAGAAAATCCCATACGTTAAAAAAACTGGATTTCGCAAATATATATGCGATTGGACCTTTGTTGGAAGTGGTGTATCTGCTTCTGGTTTTAGTTGCTTTGGTCTTCTTGTTACGGCTAATGTATACCCCAAAGAAAAAACGAGGACACCCATGGAAATAAATAATAAGATTGACATGTAGGTACTCAAGGAGAACTCCTCCTTTATTATTTGTCATATCTATACGATTCCACAATAGTCCTCGTTTATTCTTTTTATGAGTAGGGCAAATTATAACAAACCGTCATTGTCATAAAGAAAGGCATACGAAAGGTCGATAAACAAGTAATGCTTCGTACTTAATGGGTAAGAGAATGTTCGAATGTTATCACCGATTTCAATATCGCTGTATACATCCGATAAAATGCCTTTTTTCTCAAAGCGCATTTTATGAATATTTTCTAAGAAATAAGGTCTCCAGCTCCAGTTTTTATTCATATATTCAACTTGGCTAACCCATTCGTGATCACCTTTAAATAAGTTTGGTGACACTTGAAACCCATCTTCATCACAAATGTATAAGCGAAAAGCAATTGAATCTAATTCCTTCGTTAAGGATCCTAAAAATTCCTCGTACTTTTCTTGCTTTTTATATTTGGACACCAAATCCTGCATACGGAGTTGAAAAGATTCTGTGATTTGATGTAAAGTTTCGATTCGCTTTTTCTCATAGGCAATAAAACGGTGAAACTCTTCCTTTAGTTTATCCTTTAAAATAGTGCGTTCTACAAAATCTTTTGCTGGTTTATGTAAGTAAAATCCTTGGTAGTACCTGCCTCCATTTTTCCAAGCGAATTGGAGTTGGTATACCATTTCAATGTTTTCAAAGAGCAAGGTTGCACCAATTTTTCGCGCTAATAAAGAAAGTGAGTACAAGATATCTTGGAACCCTTGCGAAGCACGGTTAGAACGAAGGGCACGCAAGTCCACTTTCAAAATATTAGGAGATAACTGACCAATTCGATCCAAGTGACTGCTTTCGTGACCAAGCTTATCTATGGCTATTTTGATCCCTAGCGTTTTTAAATAATTGAGAAAATGATCTAGCTGATCAATTTCACCTTTATAGTTAGCTTCTGAAATTTCAAGCACATACCTATTTAACGGCAACCCAAGCTCTTCGTATTCGTGCAGCACTTCTAAAAATGGATCATCTGCCCCCTTCATCAACAAATCCGCATCTCTGTTAATAAAGATTAAGAGGTGTTCATCAACCTCTAGAAAACGATCGAGTGCTTTTTTTAATACAACCTGGTCAACTTCTGTTCGATATTCTTCGGGAATACTTGAGTCATGAAAAAACGGACCAAGGCTTATATACTCCGAGCCATCATAGTACCTTCCTAATACCTCATAACCGATAACCTGGTGTTCATCCGCACTGAATATCGGTTGAAAAAAAGGAAGTACATTTTCAAGATCTGTTAAGATATCCAATGCATCCAATTACGATCGCTCCTTACATCCATCTTTTCAATAATTATACCATAAAAAGGCTTAATATTCCTTTTCCATGAACCTCTTCCATAAACCTTTCCTTATAATCACCTTTCCTTTTTTGCATTCTAAGCTTAACGAAAGGAAGGTACAAAATGAAAATAAAATCAATGTTTCTATCCATTCTTTTAGTGATGAGTATTCCTTTCTCAACATTCGCACAAAGCAGCGCATTACTGGATGTTCCTTTAATCAAGCAAAATCCAGAATTAAGGTATGGTTGTGAGGTTACAAGCCTCGCTATGATGCTGCAATTTGCTGGAGTGAATACAAATAAAATGGATCTTTTCAATAAAATAAAAAAAGACAATGATCCATTGGTAAAACAAAATGGTGATATTATTCGTTGGGGAGATCCGGATGTAGGATTTGTTGGTGATATGACTGGCCAAAGGGCTGGATATGCGGTGTTTGATGGACCAATGATTGACTTAATTAATACTTATTTGCCAGGGAAAGCAGTCAATCTAACCAATAAACCGTTTCATGAAATTGAAGCACATGTTACAAAGGGCTTTCCTGTTGTAGTGTGGACAACAGGTGATTACCGTTTACCAGACCGACCAGAATCTTGGATGCATGGTAATAAAAAAATAGTTACACCTCTTGATTTGCATGCGGTCGTTTTAGTTGGCTTTGATCAATCTTATGTTTATTTGAATGACCCTTTATCAGGTAGAAAACAGGTAAAAGTGAATAAGCAACAATTTCTACAGTCTTGGAACGCATTAAAAAATAGAGCGGTTAGCTATCAATAAATTAGAAAAGCTCAAGTGCCCTGGTCAGCGCCGTATGGCCTGGAGCGCTCCAACTGAGTTAAAGGAAACACGAAGAGCCAAAGGCGATTTGATGTTGACTTATCGTAGGGCGGAGAGCGAAGGACACTAGGCGCTAGGGCGCTGGAGCTAGACAATTTTCAAAGTTAAAAATCTTCTTTCATATTTTTTAAACAGGCTAGTTTCCGACTAGCCTGTCTTCTTATCTTAAAATGGATGTTGATTAAGCCATTGCCCACCGTCCATCGTAATACAATCTCCATTAATATACTGGGCACCTTTAGAGCATAAAAAGTAGGCCAATTCAGCGATTTCTTCAGGAGTACCTAGTCTTCCTAGCGGCACGCTTGAAAGAGTTCGATTGGCTGCCTCTTGGGACTCCCATAACCGTTGTGCACCACCCGTTCGTTCAATCGGTCCAGGTGCAATAGCATTGACTCTTATGCCATATCTTTGCCCCCACTCAACAGCAAGCGTCCTTGTCATGGATAGTACTCCCGCTTTTGCAGCTGCTGAATGAATTACTCCCGCACCTGCATTCCAGGCATATGTAGCAACCATATTTATGATATTCCCCTTTATCCCTTTATTAATCCAATACTTTCCTACCTCGCTACTACAATAAAACGTACCGTTTAACACAATATTTATCACGGAATTCCATCCATTCACAGATAGTTTTTCCGCTGGACATATAAAGTTTCCGGCTGCATTATTAATGAGAATGTCTATTCGCCCGAATGTTTCATCCGCCAGCTCGACCATTCTTTTTACGTCCTCCACTTCTCTAACATCCATTTTCACAGTTAGAACTTGGTCATTTTCTTTTTCAATTTCTTTTTTGGCAGCTTGTAGTTTTTCCTCATCTCTTCCTGTAATGACCACATTAAAACCGCTATCTGCAAACTTTTTCCCCATTGCTTTCCCCATGCCAGATGATCCGCCTGTTATGATAACTACTTTCCTCTCCATCTTCCATCCCCCTTTTTTAAAAAAAGAATGAACATTCATTCATTTATATTTTATCATTTTTCATTCTACATCTGTATACATATATTTCATGGACAAGAATTTAATCACACCTTTTTAGTTCTCATATCTCCCTGATTTTGTTAGTATAAAGTGGATTGTCCTAAATTTAGAAATGAGAATAGGTTGATTAGTAATGAACACAAAAATGTCGAGAAGACGATTTTTGAAAAGAGGGATTGGCACTATTCTAACAGGAATTGTTGCTGTCGGTGGAGGTGGCTTCTACGCTCGAGAAATTGAGCCAAAGCTATTAACGATAAAGAAACATACCATTACTCACCCCATGATTCCCAATGGTTTCAACGGCTTTAAAATACTTCAATTCAGCGATACGCATGTTGGATTTCAATATGATTTAACCCAACTTAAAGAATTGGTCAATAAAATAAATTCACTCGAGCCCGACATGATTCTTTTTACGGGTGATCTAATGGATACACCTAATCAGTATGCTGAAATTAACTCAATCGCACCGATTTTAAAAAATCTCCATGCTCCGTTTGGTTCGTTTGCTATATATGGGAACCACGATCACGGAGGCTATGGTTCGGATTTATATCGAAATGTTATGAAAGAAGCTGGGTTTACCCTTCTATTGAATGAAGCTCATCAAGTCTCTCTTCTTACAAATGAGAGTTTGTATATCGCTGGGATTGATGATGCAATGTTAGGCAGGCCAGATATTCAAGCGACATTAGAAAGCATCCCTAATGAGGCTTATACCATCCTTTTATCACATGCACCTGATTTAGCAGACCAGGCTGCTAACATAGGAAATGTTCAACTCCAATTAAGTGGACACAGTCATGGTGGACAGATTCAAATTCCTTTTTTAGGAGCCATTATTAAGCCCCCGTTTGCCAAAAAATATTATGAAGGATTTTATCAAATTGGACAGACAAGTAATCCTTTGACTCTTTATGTGAATAGAGGCTTAGGTACAACAAGGCTACCCTTTCGGTTTCTCTCTCCACCCGAAATTACCTTATTTACTCTTCAAACACTACAAAATTAAAACAGACCGTCCATTATAAGTTGGTCGGTCTGTTAAAAATGGTTTGTTCAATATCCATTTTACTCAATGGTTTTGAATAAAAGTAACCCTGTCCTTTATGACAGTTTGTATTTAAAAGGAACTTTGCCTGTGCTTCTTCTTCAATCCCTTCAGCTATTACCTTCATTCCAAGGCTATTTGCTAGGTGAATAATCGTTGTTGTAATTGCAGCATCCTTTTCGTTATTATGGATACCTCTGACAAACGATTGATCTACTTTGAGAACATCAATGGGAAAACTTTTTAAATAGTTTAATGATGAGTAACCTGTACCAAAATCGTCAATCGCAATACTAATTCCTAATTCCTTTAAACTTTTAAGTATTGGAGCAGTTTCAGCCGTATCCTGCATAACTCCCTCTGTAATCTCAATTTCAAGCAAGGAAGGATTAATTTGAAACGTCTGAATCGCTTTTTGAATCGTACTGACAAGAGTTGGTTGTTGGAATTGTTTCGCTGATATATTTATTGCAATCGTAATTTCTTCACCACAAAGATCATTCCATTCCTTTATTTGCATACAAGCTTGTTCAATGACCCAATTACCTATAGGAATAATTAAACCCGTATCTTCGGAAAGAGGGATAAATTCTGATGGTGGGACCAACCCAAACTCCTTTGAATTCCACCTGATCAACGCTTCAAAGCTATTGATCTTCCCGCTGCTTAATTCTACCTGTGGCTGATATAATAGTATCAATTCATTACGCTCAAGAGCTTTTCTAAGTTGTGTCTCTATCGAAACGATATTGGCAAGTGGTTGTGTTTTATCACTTCGATAAAACTGATAATGAGCTTTTCCCTTCTCTTTCACACGAAACAATGCTTCATCAGCGTTTTTGATTAAAGTTTCTGCATCTTTCCCATCCTGTGGATACATGCTTAACCCTATGCTTGGTGAAATATAATATTCATGTGAATCCAAATAAAAGGACTTAGCAAATCGGTTCAAAATTAGTTGCGCCAATTGGTTTGCACTCTGGCGATTTCCCTTTAGGAGAACAATAAATTCATCTCCCCCCTGCCGGTATACCTTATAATCATCTGTTCGATCAACGCTTAATCGTTCAGCAATCTTAATTAAAATTTGATCACCTGCAAAATGACCTAGAGAGTCATTTAGTTGTTTAAATCGGTCAATATCAATGGAAAGAAGTGAAAATGGTTCCTCTTTATTACTTTCCGAATGATTTAAAAGAATATCTAAATCGCGTAATAATGCTCTTCTATTGTACAACCCTGTTAGCTGGTCATGGAACGCCATGTATTTTATTGTCTCAGCATTTGTCGCCTGCTCTGTAATATCTCGAAAAATCATATATATGCCTGTAATTTTATTATGAATCGTTAATGGAACTGTTTTTAAATGGACAGTAATTTTCCGTTTATTGCGGTTAATCATTCGGAAGTCCAGGGTTTCTAAAGATACCCCCGATAAAGAATGCTCAATAAATTCTCGAAATTTATCAACGTCGGATTCATCAACAAAATCAAAAATTGATTTCATCTTTAACTCATCAACTGTATATCCTGATAGAATTTCACTAGCTGGATTCGCATCAATAATATCTCCTACGTGAGTAGCGAGAATAACCCCATCAAGATTATGGTCCACAATAGAACGATAACGCTGTTCAGTAACTTTAAGGCGACTCTTTTCCGCCTCTAACTCTGTAATATCACGAGTTACAGATACAACAAATCTGACTTCTTCATTTTCATTAAGGACTGGTGTTAAAATCGACTGCCCATGAATCAGCCTTCCATCATCTAATGTTGATTGATCAATAAGCACTTGAACTTCTTTTGATTGTACTACATTTAAATATGCGGCATGCAGTCTTTCAGCAGTCTCTAAAGGCATTACCTCAAATAAGGTTTTTCCCATCGTTTCTACGGTTAGTCTTGCATGTGTCGCACCAGATTTATTGGCAAAAACATAACGAAACTGATCTCCGTCCACCTTCATAATAAATACCATATCATTGATATGGTTAAGAATAATATCAAAGATCATTCCTTCTATTTCACGTCTATTTTTATCATTAATTACTTCTCGAGAGATTACCTTTTTAAACTGCTCCATCTCATCATCCTCGTTTGTACCTGAGCATTTGTTGTATTAAAAACTTCTTAACTTATATTATCCTTAAATATCGATAGTATCGTCAAGATGTTTCTAAAAGTGTACGCTTTGGAAGAACGCATAAAAAAGAGAGATACCAAACGTATCTCTCATTCCTCATCTTCTCTTAATTGATAGGTTTCTTTCATTATTTCTACTTGGTGGTTTAGTAAATTTTCATTGTTTGAGGAGACATAAGAGTACTTCCCATCTTGATGCTGTTCTCTTGCTTTTACATTGTCTGAAAGCTGGAGATTCAATATATGGCTGATTCTGTCTTTGTGATGATTTTCAAAGATTGGAAATAGAATTTCTACTCGTTTCTCCATATTTCTAGTCATCATATCGGCAGAAGACAAATATACCTTTTCCTCCCCGTTATGGTAGAAATAATAAATACGGCTATGCTCTAAAAAACGACCAACAATACTTATGACCCTAATATTTTCACTAACCTTTGGAATTTTTGGCTTTAGGCAACATATGCCTCGAATAATTAAATCGATTTTTACTCCAGCAGACGACGCTTCATAGAGTTTCATGATTAATTCCTTATCAGTTAGGGAGTTCATCTTTGCAATAATCCGACCATTTTCGTATTGCTTATGATAGGTTATTTCCTGGTCGATTAATTCAATAAACTTACCTCTTATATCATATGGTGCAACAACGATATGATTATACTTTGGCTTCTCTGTATATCCACTCAAAAAATTAAAAAAGTTTGTTGCATCAATGCCGAATTTTCGTTTGGAAGTTAAATATCCTAAGTCTGTATAGTATATGGCTGTTTGATCATTGTAGTTTCCGGTTCCTAAATGAACAAATCTTTCTATCGTTTGATTTCTCCTTCTAACTACTAATGTAATCTTACTATGCGTTTTTAAATGGGTCATACCATATATAACATGACAGCCAGCTTTCTCTAGTTCTTTCGCCCAGTGAACATTATTTTCCTCATCAAACCTAGCTTTCAACTCGACTAGAACAGTCACCTGCTTTCCATTTTCGGCAGCATTTTTAAGAGCGGTAATAATGGGGGAATCACCACTTACACGATACAGAGTTTGTTTGATCGCTAAGACATCAGGGTCACTGGCAGCTTCGGTAACAAAGTCGACAACAGGCTGAAACGATTCGTACGGATGATGTAATAAAACATCTTGTTCGAGTAGCTTCGTAAATAGATCTTCGTCAAAATCAAGATCGACTGGCTTTTGAGGAATAAAGGCTTCAAAGCTTAAATGCTCTCTTTTTCTTGATAAATGCTTTGAAAACTGGGCTAAAAATGTATGATCGAGTGGCCCATTAATTCTGTAAATATCCTCTTCATCTAACTCTAGTTCTTTTGTTATATGCTCAACAACAGAGTTATCAAAATGGTCATCACTCACCTCTAAACGAACAGCCGCTCCCCATTTTCTTTTTTTTAGCTCTTTTTCAATTTCTAATAATAGGTCTCTTGACCCCTCTTCATGTATCGTTAAATCAGCATTTCTCGTAATACGAAAAGGGGTAACAGATACTACTTTATATCCTCTAAACAGCTTATGAATAAAGTAGTAAATCACATTTTCTAAAAGAACAAAGGAGCTACCTTCATCACTTGGTATACTAATAAAACGATGAAGAACCGCGGGTACTTGAACAAAAGCAAGACGATTACTCACCTGGCCCTCTATTTCCTCTTCTAGCAAAACGGCAAGGTTTAAACTTTTGTTTGATAACATCGGGAATGGACGATACGCATCAATAGCCATCGGAGTTAATACTGGAAAGATCTGTTCTTCAAAATATTCTTCTAAAAAAGAAAGTTGATTTTTATCCAAACTAGTAATGTCAAGGAGGTAAATGGATTCCTTTTTTAGTTCCGGAAGCAGGACGTTGGTAAAGGTTTCACATTGGGTATTCACCAGCTTATGAGTGAGCTTCGAAATTTCCTCGAGCTGTTGCTTCGGAGTTAATCCTGCCTTATTTTCTGGCCTATTATATCCAGCATCCACTTGGTCCTGTAATCCAGCAACTCTAACCATAAAAAATTCATCTAGATTAGAACTAAATATCGATAGAAATTTAAGCCTTTCAAGAAGTGGGTTACTCGTATCAAGTGCCTCTTCAAGTACTCTTTCATTAAAAGCTAACCAGCTTAACTCACGGTTATTATAATAGGAAGGTAGATTGTATTGCCTTTCACCATTCATTTTGGTCTCCCATCCTTTTTCAACAGTATTCGACATATTTCCATGTTATCAAAATTATCAAAAAGATTTTGTAAAGAAATTGTAAATTTGTACCTTTTTATCTATCTGCAACGAAATTAAGAGTGATGTTATATTTTAAAGATTTCTCTAGATGACGAAGCTGCTTTTCCGCTTGATACTGTTCAACAAATGTATTACCCACACAAGTTAGTTGAAAAACTAGCTCATCCTGACTTTTTTGCACTTTTATTTTCTTCACCAGCATACGTTTAGATGAATCCAAAGCAGAGGCGAGCTTCACCATCGCACCTGCTATACGAATATCCTTTAATTCTCCTTTTGAAAACCATTCTATAAAAGGAGTGGAATATTGCTTTAATAGTGCCCAGTTTTTATACGATGCAATAAAGGCAAGAATAAGTCTTTCCTTATGCGTAATCCCGTCTATTGATTGATGGGCTAGGAGGTTAAAGGTGTGCTGGCTGCTAACATCTGAATCGACGTATTGCCCGATATAATATATGCGTGCACTTTGTTCAATGAGACGCTCACTATATTCATTTGTTTTATTCCCGAAAACATTAGAAAGTTCGAAGTAAATTTGTTTTGCTAACCATGCCACATGATCGGAATGGCCCTCCTCAATCCCATAATCTCTAATCAGGTGATCAATACTACTTTCTAATATAAAATTAGATGGTTTCTTTCCCCCGCCTTTTTCTTTGTAAAGGATTCCTTCTCTTAGACCTCTTTTACTAAAAATAAAACGTGTTGCTTGAACATACATACAAAGCATGTCGAATACTTCAAGGGCTGGAAGGATGATGTCGGCTCTGTCTTTTGATAGTCCCTCTAATTTTTCAATATCAGCAACCTCCATACTCTCCATCATTTGTAATATATTATGTAAATCATCAGGACTCATATCATACTGATGAATTCCTGCTAATGGATAGTTTTTTAAATGTTGGTGAACTTGAGCGATGTTTCTCGCGCTCCCCCCGATGGCGACAATCGGAACCTGTTTGTTCTTAAGCCAAGGTAATGATTCTAAAGCTTCCAAAACCATTTTTTGCAGAGCCATTCTTTCTTCATTTGTCATCCGGCTCCCACTCATAAATTTTTCCTTTAAAGACACGACACCAAACGGAAAACTATGCGAATGTACAAGCGTCTTATTTTGATAATACGTAATTTCTGTGCTCCCCCCACCAATATCTATAGTCACACCATCTTTTACGGCAGTAGTGTTCACTACGGCTAAAAAGCCAAGATATGCTTCTTCTTCCTCACTTAAAATTTGGATATCAAAGCCCAGTTCTACCTTCATCTTTTCAAGAATTTCAGACTTATTCACTGCCTGTCGTATGGTTGCTGTGGCCACGCATTTCACTTCAGTTATACCATTAAAGTCAATAATTTCTTTAAATCCTTTTAGGATCGTTAGACATTTCTGAACTCCTTCATAGGAGAGAACCTTGTCTTCGTTTAAGTATTTTCTAAGCCTTGCAACAGCCTTAATATTTTCAACTTCCTTGTAGAAATAGTTGATGGTTTCTATATAAATCACTAATCGTATGGTGTTCGAGCCTATATCGATTACAGCCCACTTATTCATCTGTTCAAACTCCTTTACTATTCACTATTATATTTATTCTATTCCACGTTCGACATTCCTCTAACCATCTAACCTTATCAAGTACCTTGTTTTTTGTAATCAAATTTTCAGAACCATTTTCTTTCCAACTAAAAAAAGGTATAATAACAATACAGTAGTTTGAACGAGTGAAAGGAGCTCAAAACCTTGAGTCAGGAAAAAACACATCATCCTCCCTTAAAACCAACGATAGAAAACCTCTCACAGGCAATCTTCATTGTGAATCGTCATGCAAAAACCGCTCCAAATCCAAAATTTTTATACGAATTGAAGCGAAACGCCTTACAAAAGCTTATAAAAGAAGGAAAAGCAAGAAAGGAAGGATTACACTTCTCGAACAATCCTAGATACAGCCAACAACAATCAGATGTACTCGTCGTGTGTGGAAATTACTCCTTTCATCTTCCCCCATCAAAACAGGACTTTGAGAGTCTACCACACTTAGGAAAATTAGATAATAATATACGTAATCCGAGAGCTGTTCTATCTCTCAATCAGGCAAAGAAGCTTCTATCTATATACACCGGAATGAAAGAAGAACCGAATGTTTCTTATAAGAAAAAAGGTTATGAGAAACCTGTCTTTAAAAAACTAGGTGAAAGCTATTTTTAATAAAAGGGTGTCCCTAAGTACTTTTAGGAACACCCTTTTATCATTATAATATATGCTTATCAATCAATTGAACTAATTCAGCTATTTCAGGTTTACTAACCTGTGCATTTGCACCAACCATTTGTCCTTTATGACGAAGGTCATCGGTAATTAACGAAGAGAAAATAATAACCGGTAATTTTGCCATTTGACTATTTTCTTTTATTCTTCTTGTAAAATGATGTCCATCCATTTGAGGCATTTCTATATCCGTGATAACGAGCTGTACTTCATCTGTTATGTTTTTCCCTTGAGAAGTGATGGCTTCTAGATATTGAAGGGCATCTTTTCCATTTTCAAAAAACTCAATATTGGTAAACCCTGCTTCATTTAGCGTGTCATGAAGAAGCTTTCTTAATAATGGTGAATCCTCTGCAACCACCAATTTCTTCGTGGATCTTTCTCTTTGGCCAAGCTTCTTAACTTGCTGAACGTTAATCCCTGTTTCTGGGTTGATCTCAACTACAATCTTTTCAAAATCAAGTAGCAAGATCATTTCACCATGAAGCTTTACAACTCCAATAATTTGACTCTCTGGACCTTGATACATTTCTGAAGGCTTTTCAATTTGATCCCAAGAAATCCGGTGAATTTGTGTAACAGTATGAACGTGAAAGACAATCTTTTGTTTGTTAAATTCTGCAACAATAAATTTATCCTGTTCAGGAGATTGTGAAGGAGGAAATCCTAATGCATTAGCCACATTCACAACTGGTAATACTTCCCCTCTTAACTCAATGATTCCCTCTACATGCGGATGGGAATGAGGTACCTGAGTAACTTGAACGGGATTTATTATTTCCTTCACTTTTATAACATTAATACCGAATTTGTTTTTGCCGATACTAAATTCAACGATTTCTAGTTCATTTGTTCCACTTTCTAACAAAATTCCTTTTTTATTATCCATTAACGGTTCGACCCCTTTTGGCTAGCATTATATCTGAGTTAGCATACAAATACTATACCACGAAATGGTCTAATTAACAGTTAACTTTCACATAAAACATGTTACTTTTCTATCATCTTTAGACAACTAGTAGACTATGAAAGTAACACTTCTATTTGATTTTTATGATGATAGTCATGCTGAATGAAGTCTACAAAATATTCACGTATAGTGAACTGATGATCACCAATAGAAAATGAAGTATCAAGATCTTCTTCACTATAGGAACTTATAACGGAGAGAAGCTCCATTCTAGTATAAATTAACTCTTGCAACAATTCGTTTTTCGTTATTCCACTTTCCGCATATTCACGGGCCTTGTCGTTTACCGTTTGAAAATCAGGAAATGATGGCAAACTAGCAGCTTCCTTCATGAAAGGAAATCTTTCCTTAAGTGAAAAGCGGTCCCAGAATAACAGATGGGAAAGAACTGCTGCCATTGACCATTTCCCTTCTTCTATTGGTGCAAACCACTTTTGTTCATCTACTTCAGTTAGTGATTGAAACCATTGATTTAAACTTTCATAAGCTTGTGTAATTTCTACTTTATTCATACCCTTTCCCCCTTAAAAACTATCCTTCCAATACTTACATAATAACCCATAAGAAGCTATTTTTAATATGAAAAATTAAGAGGATTTTTTCACTCTCATACCTTCACATGATAAAATAAACGAATAGGAGAGTGATCACTTGGAACATTTGGTTAATTCAAAAGTAAAAAACATTGAAATATCTGGAATCCGTAAGTTTTTTAATATGGTTGCAGGCACAAAGGATATGATTTCATTAACTCTAGGCCAGCCAGATTTCCCTACACCAGAGCATGTGAAAGAAGCAGGAAAAAAAGCCATTGATGAAAATTTCACTACATATACTCATAATGCTGGATACATTGAACTGCGTACAGCAGCTGCTCAATTTGTTCAAACTAAATACGGTTTATCTTACAATCCAAACGATGAAATTATTATCACTTCGGGTGCTAGCGAAGCGATTGATATTACGTTTCGAACCATTTTAGAAGAAGGTGTGGAGGTTATATTACCTGGACCTGTCTATCCTGGATATGAGCCAATTATTAAATTATGCGGTGCTAAGCCCGTATATGCGGATACAAGAGATAACAACTTCCGAATGACTGCTGACATTATTAGCAACTACATAACAGATAAAACTCGTTGTATCGTCTTACCCTATCCGTCCAACCCTACTGGAGTAAGTTTAACAAAGGAAGAATTAAGTGATATTGCAGAATTGCTGAAAGACAAAGAAATATTTGTATTAGCTGACGAAATATACAGTGAATTAGTATTTGACCATACGCATTTCTCAATTGGTACGATTCTAAAAGAAAAGACGATCGTCATCAATGGTCTTTCTAAATCACATTCCATGACTGGTTGGAGAATTGGTATCATTTTTGCTCCTAGTTCTATAACTGAACATATCTTGAAGGTTCATCAATATAATGTCTCTTGCGCTTCTTCTGTTTCTCAAATGGCTGCATTAGAAGCACTTACTGTAGGCATAAATGATGCAGTTGAGATGAGACAAGCCTATATGGAACGAAGAGAATATGTATTTGAGAGATTAACCAACATGAATTTGTCAGTTGTGAAACCAGATGGTGCCTTTTATTACTTTGTAAAGCTACCAGAGCCGTTTACCAATTCGTTTGACTTTGCCCTACAATTAGTTCAAGAACGAGGCGTTGCTGTCGTACCTGGAAGTGCATTTTCTCCGCTTGGTGAAGGATATATACGCATCTCGTTTGCTTATTCCATGGAAGTACTTGCTGAGGCATTAGATAGGCTGGAGGCATTTTTAAAAGATCATCAGTCATAAAAGTGAAACCCAAGCTCGAATTCGAGCTTGGGTTTCATTTATTGCCAGTATTTATATAGAGCCTGTGTACCACTATTTTCCTCGCCCTGTTCCGCTAATTTCTCGTATAACGATTTGGCAAGTGATAATCCAGGAGTCATCATTCCCATTTGTTCCGCTTCATCTAAAGCAATTGTCATATCTTTAATAAAGTGTTTGATATAAAAACCTGGAGAAAAATCCCCTTCAATGATCCTTGGCGCAAGATTCGAAAGAGACCAGCTCCCCGCTGCTCCCGATGAAATACTTTTTAGTACTGTTGTCGGGTCAAGCCCTGCTTTTTCCGCGTATACAACCGCCTCACAAACACCAAGCATATTAGATGCAATGGCAATCTGGTTACACATTTTGGTATGCTGACCAGCTCCAGCACTTCCTTGATACACAATATTACTTCCTAACACCTGAAAAATAGGTTGTAATGCATCAAAAACCTTTTGATCTCCACCAACCATTATGGAAAGCTTGCCCTCTCTCGCTCCAATATCTCCACCTGAAACGGGAGCGTCTACAGAATAGATTCCCTTTTTCTTAGACTCGTTATTTATTTTTTTAGCCAATGTAGGTGTGGAGGTCGTCATATCTATTAAGAAAGAACCTGGTCTCGCCGTATGTACAATTCCCTTTTCTCCTAGATAAATTTGTTCAACATCAGATGGATATCCAACCATTGTTATGATAATATCAGCCTCTTCAGTAATAGCCTCTGGGGATTCAATCCAAGCTACACCTTCATCTAAAATATCTTGTGCTTTTTCTTTTGTACGGGTATAGGCAACGACCTTGTAGCCTGCTTTTACTAGATTTCTTGCCATACTTTTCCCCATGACACCTAAACCAATAAATCCGATTGTGCTATTTGCATTCAGTTCCATACTCACTTCTCCCCGCTAGAAATAAGTAGTATTTTATCACTTATTTCCAATTTGTTCAAAGAAATGACTATAGCTGAGATTGAAAGTTCTGAACATACCCTGAAACAATCATATCATTTTCATTAAAAATCTGTACCTTGACCGCTTTTTCTTGCTGAATCATCTCTTCTAATACGAATGTATGTAAATCAATCTGTAGAGGAATGGGATCCATTGACAGATAAATTTCCTCCTGATTTCCTACATGGAGTAGTTTTCCATCATGAACATATTGCTCTCCATAATAAATTTCTGCTGTTCCTAACGCTTTTGCTAATTGTTTATTTTCTATTAAGACTTTTACTTTGTACATATCTTCTTCAGAAAATAATCGTTCATCAAATTTAAATCGAAACTGAAGTTCATTGTTTTTTGTCAGTAATACATCTGCATACTGATTAATAAACGATTGTTTTTGACTTCCTTCGCATCCTGCTAGAATAAGTGAACAACATAAGACGAAAAATGCTTTTTTCATAATCGTCCTCCTTTACCACTTACCTTTGCCTAGAAATGAAAAGTATAAACGGTCAATTAGAAAAGTTTACAATTCATAGTTATTTGACTACACATCTCCATTCATTTTACAATCAGGGAAAAGAAGGAGGAATATTATGTATTTTAAAGAACTGTATGTGTTTAACTCCTCAAAACCAACAAAAGCGATTATTCGAACGTATACAAAAGACGATTTTCAAGAATTAATACGAATTCAACAAGATGCATTTCCTCCCCCCTTTCCCTCTGAGCTTTGGTGGAATGAAGAACAGTTAAACAATCATATCCAACTGTTCCCTGAAGGAGCATTATGTGTAGAAGTAGAAGGAGTTATTTGCGGTTCGATCACAGGATTAATTACTAACTTTGATAAAAACCATCCAAGTCATACTTGGGAGGAAGCAACTGACAATGGCTACATTACTAACCATGCGGCAAACGGTAATTCCTTGTACATAGTTGATATTTGTATTTCACCCGCATATCGAAAACTGGGGTTAGGAAAATGGCTTATGCAGTCCATGTATGAAACTGTGGTTCAACTTAAGCTTGAGCGATTGCTAGGAGGAGGACGTATGCCTGGGTATCATAAGCATGCGGATCAACTTTCGGTAGAGGAGTATGTTGAGAAGTTGATACTAGGAGAATTACAAGACCCTGTTATCACCTTTTTATTGAGATGCGGTAGAACACCTGTCGTAGCTGTAAAGGATTATTTAGAAGATGAGCATTCGTTAAATTACGGACTTCTGATGGAGTGGAAAAATCCTTTCTTAACAAAAAGACCCAACTGATTAAAATCAGTTGGGTTTCTCTTTTATCGTTGAGTTGCTTTTGCTACTGCCTCTAACACTTCTTCCGTCGTGCTCATTTGAAGCACTTCTGAAGCTAATGCTTCCATATCTGCTTTTGACAAGTTACGGATTTGAGAGCGTGCTTTTAGGATAGAAGTTGCACTCATAGAGAACTCATCTAAGCCTAAGCCGAGAAGAACAGGGATCGCTTGCTCGTCGCCTGCCATTTCTCCACACATTCCAGCCCACTTGCCTTCTTTGTGTGCAGCGTCAATAACCATTTTTACTAAACGTAAGATAGCTGGATTGTATGGCTGATACAAGTAAGATACTCTTTCGTTCATACGGTCAGCTGCCATTGTGTATTGGATTAAGTCATTTGTTCCAATACTGAAGAAATCAACTTCCTTAGCAAATTGATCAGCAATAACAGCAGTAGAAGGGATTTCTACCATGATTCCTAGTTCAATTTTCTCAGAAACAGCGACTCCTTCAGCTTGAAGCTTTTGACGCTCCTTTTCAAGAATTGCTTTTCCTTGACGGAATTCAGAAAGTGTTGCAATCATTGGGAACATAATTTTTAAGTTTCCATATACACTTGCACGAAGAAGTGCACGAAGTTGCGTACGGAACATATCTTGCTCTTCAAGACATAAACGGATCGCACGGAATCCTAAGAAAGGATTCATTTCCTTCGGTAAGTTTAAGTAAGGAAGTTCTTTGTCTCCACCAATGTCTAATGTACGAACAACAACTGGCTTTCCATCCATTCCTTCTAGAACAGCTTTGTATGATTCAAACTGCTCCTCTTCTGTTGGAAGCTGGTCACGGCCCATGTAAAGGAATTCAGTACGATAAAGACCTACACCTTCGCCACCATTGTTAACAACACCTTTTAGATCTTTAGGTGTTCCGATATTTGCAGCAAGCTCCACATGATGTCCATCGGATGTGACCGTTTGCTCGTTAACAAGCTTTGCCCACTCAGCTTTTTGTGCTTCAAAAGCAGCGTGCTCGGACTTGAAACGTTCAACTTCCTCAGCAGTTGGATTAATATAGACTTGTCCATTTAATCCATCTACAATCACAAGATCGCCGTTTTGAATTTCTTCAGTTGCGGTCTTTGTACCTACAACTGCTGGAATTTCCATTGAGCGAGCCATAATCGCTGAGTGAGATGTTCTACCACCGATGTCGGTTGTAAAGCCTTTCACAAATTGGCGATTTAGCTGTGCTGTGTCTGATGGTGTAAGATCTTCAGCAACGATAATTACTTCTTCTGAAATCATACTAGGGTTAACGATTTGTACACCTAGTAAATGAGAAAGAACGCGTTTTGTTACATCGCGAATATCAGCAGCTCTTTCCTTCATGTATTCATTGTCCATTGACTCAAACATCGCTACAAACATATCAGCTGTTTCTTTTAAAGCAAATTCAGCATTTACTTTATCTGTTTTAATTTTATCTTCAATTGGAGAAACAAGCTCTGGATCACTTAGTACGAGCAAGTGCGCTTCAAAAATAGCTGCCTTATCAGCACCTAATTCTACTTTTGCCTTGTCTCTAATACCTTCAAGTTCAACCTTTGATTGATTTAGCGCCGCACGGAAACGATCAATTTCAACTGTATCGTTGTCGATTGACTTTTTTGTAAAGGTTAAATCAGGTTCTACCAAACGGTATGCTTTTGCGATTGCTATTCCGCTAGATGCAGCAATTCCATTTAAAAAGTTCATTTTTATGCTAAACCTTCTTTTTTCAAAGTTTCTTCAAGACTAGCTAGAGCTTCTTGCTCATCTCCACCTACTGCAGAAATAGTAATGTCAGCTCCTTGTCCAACTCCTAGAGACATAACACCCATGATTGACTTAAGGTTTACTTTTTTCCCTTTGTACTCAAGGTTAATATCAGAATCGAACTTGCTAGCTGCTTGTACTAGTAATGTTGCAGGACGAGCGTGAATTCCTGTTTCAGCTATAATTTTAAATTGTTTTTCTGCCATGGTTAATCAAACTCCTTTTTCCTATACATATATTTGCTAAGATGTTTCTCGTTAATTGCCTAATTCCTTCACTTTACCTATTTATTCCGACATTGAAAAATATACAGCATACTTTAGTATTTTTTCCACTGTCCTTTTTATTCATTAAATATAGCTAACGCCGACTAAAGTTCTTAGGGTTATCAGACAATCGACATCTCAAAAAAAAGAATAGCATTTCCTTAGCGTGTATACAATGAAAAAGCCGCAAATGTAGAGGAATTTTCACAGTTTTTTTATTTAACCGCTTACATTTTTACTCATTATTAATGAAATTTTCCAACATGAGTTATTATGGTAAATATTATCCAATAAAATGAGTTTTTGATAAAAACCATGAAAATAAAATACTTGTAATCAATAAATGGAAAATGTATGATTTTAGTAATAGTTAATTTGTTACATTTTCTCACAAGGTGATATGCGTGATTTATAAAAGACAAGAGGCCTTTCGATTTCAATTTCAACAGCCTATTCATGGAACATTCAAGATTGTAAGTATAAATGGAATGCAAGGGGAAGTTAAATCCGCTATTGCTTATATAGTAGATATTAGCCCAAATGGGATAAAATTCAGATCACCAATTAACTTACCCATTGAACAAAATGATTTTTTGCTAGAGATTTCATTTTTATTAGCTGACCGATTAATTCATGTTCTAGGAAAGCCAAAATGGAAAAAGATCGAAGGCAAAATGTGTGTATACGGATTTACAGGTTTAGATGACAAGGAAACAAAAAAAGAAATCGTCAATGTCCTTAAAATTTATACAAAAATGATTTACAATGAATCAAAAAATCCAGACTAGAAAGCTACCTAAATTAGGTAGCTTTCTTTACTCTTCGTAAATCATCTTTTTTGTCATTCCTCCATCAATGGTAATATTTGTACCAGTAATGAAATCATTATTCGGATCACATAAGAATAAACACCCGCGTGCAATGTCACTTGACTTACCAACCCTTTTGGAAAAATGCTGTGAATGGTCAATTTCACGAAGTTCCTCATAATCATTCGTTTCAATCCAACCTGGACTTATGCAATTGACTCTCACTTTCTTTTCAGATAATGTAGCAGCTAATGCATGAGTTAGTGCTACAATCCCTCCTTTTGATGCTGCATATGCTTCCGAATGCGGTTCGGACATAAAGGCTCTAGTGGAAGAAATATTAACGATTGCTCCACCTTCTTCAATCACCTTGGCTACCTCCCTCGAACAGAGGAAAACACCCTTTAAATTGGTATTTAGTACTCTATCCCACTGCTCCACAGTCATTTCGTAGAAATTTGAAAAGGAGGAAATACCTGCATTATTAATCAGAATGTCGACTCGACCGAATTTTTCCATTACATAAGTAACTAAAGAAACAACTGATTGCTCGATTGAAACATCGGTTTCAAAAAAACTAACCCTCTCACTGTTATATTTCTTCTCTGCTTGCTTACCATTCTCTGCATGGTAATCAGCAATAACTACCTTCGCTCCAGCTTCATAAAAAGCATGAACAATACCAGCACCAATCCCGCTGGCACCGCCTGTAATAATTACGATTTTGTCATTGTACATATTTGTCCTCCTGCCCTAGCTTCTAGGTTCTTGTAAATACTGATAAATCACACCACCGCTTCTTTGGGCAATTCCTCTAAAATGCTTAAAATCTTCCAAAGCAACAACTACAGCCCTTACATCAAGGAATACTTCTTTATGTACATACCACTCATTTATTTGTCCACTTCTCAATTTTTCGATCATTTCTAAAATCAGTTCTTTTTCCACAAGTAATCCCTCCCTCTAGAATTATTATATAAAAAAAATAAAGGGTTTCAAAATCGACTATTCATTCTCTTAAAAACTATTACTATAATAAATAATTATTAAAATTTACAAAAAATTCTTTACGTACAGGAAAAAGTAGTGCAAAATGTTTATAATATCGTCATCTGGAAAGAAAAGGAGAGAGCGACATTGAAAAGAGCTGAAGTGGGGAACGTGATCGAATTTAGAGACGGGTTACAAGGAATTGTTGAAAAAGTAAACGAAAATTCAGTAATTGTTGACCTTACTTTTATGGACAATTATCGAGATCTTGAATTAGACCAAAGAACTGTTGTAAATCATAAAAACTATAAAGTTATTAAAGAATCTTCATTTTAAAACGAACTATTGGAAGCGCATTCTATATGTTTAGTAGTGGATTTTTGTCTCGAAAATAAAAATAGGTTATAATATGGGGAAACCTCTTATTTAGGAGGTTTCTTCTTTTTTATCTAATAAATGTAAGACCATGCTTTAGAGAGGAGTCATCATATGTTTCAGAAACAAATGGATGTAAGAATGATTTTCGGTATATTACTTGCTCACGTATTATTATTTTTTACTTTTCAAGAGAAAAGTGTATTTTGGTACATATTCACAGCTTCGATGCTGTTTCTAATTACTTATTCCATTCTCCAAGAGGAAATGGATGATCAACAACCGTTTAGAATTTATATTATATATGGTGTAATTTCGGGAGTAAGTTTGTTTGGCTTATTTTACCTAGGTAATATCTTATTACATATGATTGATCTTCCGTTAAAAGGTTCGGTCGCAAAGCTGTACAAACAAATGTCCCCTACTCAAATATGGCAGTACATCGTCTTATTTCTTATCATAATTCCAGGTGAAGAGATCTTTTGGAGAGGATTTATTTTAAAACGATTTCTTGGACGGATAGCAATCCTACCAAGTATTTTGTTATCAACATTATTATATACTTCTGTCAACATATACTCGGGGTCAAGTCACCTGATTCTCGCTTCGATTGTTGCCGGACTAGTTTGGTCAAGCCTCTACGTTTGGAAGAAGAGCATTCCTTTACTAATTGTCTCACACCTCGTATTTGATTTATTTTTGTTAGTCTTATTCCCTTTAAGTTAGTTTGGCTATGTAACCTTTCTAAACCATCTCCGTCTATTATTATGAGACTCAGTAGACGACTAGGAGGATATGTAATTGAAATTTATTAATTTGTATATAACAATTGGTTTACTCGCTGCAGTATTAACAGCCTGTGGAACTGGAGAAACAAGCCTAGAGGAAGCAAAAAATGGGACATCCCCCGAACAGGAGAACGTAGAACCTGAGGAAGAATCACTTCAAGAGGATAATAATGAAGAAACGGATCAATCGGATACAATGATTCGCCTCCTTGAAAATAAATTATCCTTTACATTAAATGGAGAAACAAAAGAAGAAACAGCATTTTTAAAACATAGTGATAATCAAGGATATTCAATGTATATCCTCCCAGAGTATGAACTAACAGCAGAGGAACCAAATAAAGATGTAGTCATGCTCTCAAACGATGGTGAAATTTTTATGAGGGTCGAACTCTTACCAGAGGATGTTGACTGGAATGCTACTGAACAGACTGCGATCGAACAATTGCAGGCTGTAGCTTCTGAAGTAAATGAAGTCACACCACCGAAACTTGATTTTTTTGCAAATAGTAAGGTGTATGAAGCTAAGATAAACGGGGAAGTTATTACTTCTTACCTAGTAAATAACAATGAAGGGGTAATCAAACTAACATCATTTACAAAAGAGTCAGCTGATCATCGTGACTCTTTTATTAAAATGGCAGAAACCATTGTTAACGAAGCCAAATAAGACTCGGGGATTTTTCCCCGAATCTTATTTTTTTACGGAATCTAGAGGCTTCATCCACAATAGAACAATAAATATGATCGTTACATAACCAAATATAGGGTATAAGTAAGAAAGCAATGTCCCATAATTTACAAAACTACCTAAATAGGAAATGATAAAAATAATACATACCCAAGCAATCCTAGGTAATTTTAAGTAATTATTGAGTTGCTTCTCAAGACCATACACATTGCCAATGACGGATGTAAAAATCTCTCCATATATTATAAGTACATAAATCCAATAGAAACCATAAGCCAGATTTTTCATAATTGCAGCCATTGGAATCTCATATATTTCTAAATTAGGGAGCATGATTAATGTCGCATGACTAGAAAGAAGAATAACCGTTAACGCAGCACCTCCGATAATCCCCCCCCACTTTACCGTATCTTCATCCTTTATTTCTGCTGCAACAGGGACAAGCACCGCTTGGGCAAGTCCAATATTAAAGGCCGTATAGGAAAACGGGTTAACAACAGACTTCCAGCCATCGTCAGCCGGAGGAATTAACAAGAGCTGTTCAAGAAAATTAGGTTGTTGAATCGTAACAATAAATAACAGAAAACTAAAACATATCATCATAGGTACCACAAAAGTGTTAACGGCAAATAAACCTTTTGTTCCAACAATCATGACGATAAATGAAAGGGCGATCGTTAGCATAATTCCTAAACTTCTTGAAAGACCAAGCTGCTCCTGAAAAACGGCACCGGCACCGCTTAACATAACAGCACTAACTCCAAGTAACATGAATAACATTAAAATATTTATAGCCCCTCCTAAATAAGGGCCGAACAAGAACGTATTTAACTCCTGATACGATTTTGCTCGCAATCTTGCGGCAATTCGCATCAGCTTAGAGCCTAAAAAGATAAAAATATAACCACTCATTAAAATCCCTATTAGTCCGATAAAACCAAATCGGGAGAAAAACTCTACGATTTCCTTTCCTGTGGCAAACCCAGCACCTACCACAGTTCCTACGTAAACTGCAGCGAGCTGAAACGCTGCCCCCCATTTCTTTTTCACTCCATCTCCCCCTTCCATTTATTTATATGAACAGAAGGACAAACAATGACGAGCTTTTTCAAGATGAAAAGAATATCAAACACCTTTGGAACAATCTTACAGAAAAAAAACAAATCAAAATACTTGAAAGTCAAAAAAGGTCAAAGTATAATCGAATTACAAAAGATCAAAGTTAGTCAAAGTCAAATATATATATAAATAGGAGGAAAAATGTATGCTTTGTCAAACATGTCAAAAAACAGAAGCCGCTATTGCTGTAAGAATGACTATTAATGGGAATGAAAATCAACTACATCTTTGTCAAAGCTGCTTCCAGAAGGAGCGCGAAAAGATGTTATCGTCTTTTGGACCAAACCTATCTGGTTTTCAATCCTTTTCCCCTTTCGAATCATTCTTTCAACCTATGAATATGAATCAACAAGGCAAACAGCAAAGAAATATGGAGACTCCTCAGAAAAGTAGTGGAAATGGAGGCTTTATTGATCAATATGGACGAAACTTAACCACATTGGCACAAGCTGGATTAATTGACCCAGTGATTGGACGTGACGAAGAGGTTAACCGTGTCATTGAAATATTAAATAGAAGAAATAAAAATAATCCTGTCTTAATCGGTGAACCTGGTGTTGGTAAAACAGCCATTGCAGAGCATTTAGCAGTTAAGATTGCTGAAGGAAGTGTTCCAAACAAGCTTAAAAAAAGCCAAGTGTATCTTTTGGATGTGGCTTCTTTAGTATCAAACACAGGTATTCGTGGCCAGTTTGAAGAAAGAATGAAAGAAATACTGCTTGAGCTTCAGCAAAAGAAAAATATTATTCTATTTATCGACGAAATTCACCAGTTAGTGGGTGCTGGGAGTGCAGAAGGATCGATGGATGCTGGGAATATTTTAAAGCCAGCATTAGCACGTGGAGAACTTCAACTTATAGGTGCAACGACTTTAAAAGAATACAGAAAAATTGAGAAAGACGCCGCTCTTGAGAGACGCTTCCAACCCGTTCAAGTACTAGAACCAACGATCTCTGAAGCGATTGAAATCCTTAAAGGTCTGAAAAGTAAATACGAGGATTATCATGAGGTTGTATATACAGACGAGGCGATCGAAGCATGTGTGAATTTATCACATCGATACATCCAAGACCGTTTTCTTCCTGATAAAGCGATTGATTTACTCGATGAAGCTGGTTCAAAACTGAATTTAATCGCTAATAATTCTAATACGGAAGCCATCGAAAATCGTTTGAAGGAAATCGCAAAAGAAAAAGAAGAAGCTTTAAAGGTAGAAAAATACGAGCTCGCAGCCAAGCTACGTGAAGAAGAAAAAGAACTTGAACAGAAGCTTTCTCATGAGGAACTTGATCATCGACCACTTGTAAAAGTGGAGCATATACATGAATTAATTGAAAAGAAAACAAGAATTCCTGTAGGTAAACTTGAGCAATCAGAACAAGAAAAGCTACAAAACCTTGAAGGCTATTTATCAAATAAGGTAATAGGACAGCAGGAAGCTGTGAAAAAATTAGTTAAAGCCATTCGCCGAAGTCGAGCTGGTTTAAAAGCAAAAGGACGCCCTATTGGATCCTTCCTATTCGTTGGTCCAACCGGTGTCGGGAAAACAGAACTTTCCAAGTCATTAGCTGAAGAACTATTTGGTTCAAAAAACACTATGATTCGCCTAGATATGAGTGAATACATGGAAAAGCATAGTGTTTCTAAATTAATTGGTTCTCCTCCTGGTTATGTTGGACACGAGGAATCAGGACAGTTAACGGAACAAGTAAGACGTAATCCTTATTGTATTATTTTGTTAGATGAGATTGAAAAAGCTCATCCAGACGTTCTAAATATGTTCCTTCAAATTCTAGAAGACGGTAGATTAACGGACAGCCAAGGAAGAACAGTCAGCTTTAAAGATACGGTCATTATTATGACTTCCAATGCAGGTGTGGGTCATAAGACGGTGAAGGTTGGCTTTGGAAACGATCATCACGAACACGAAAGCAATTTATTATCCACATTAGGATCATACTTTAAGCCTGAATTCCTCAATCGTTTTGATGCGATTATCGAGTTCTCATCATTACAAGAAGAAGATTTACTCCAAATTGTTGATATTATGATTAGTGACTTAAATATTATGCTTAAAGAGCAACAGATGACAGTGACAGTAACGGAAGAAGTGAAAAGAAAGCTTGCTACATTAGGATACTCCCCTTCGTTTGGGGCACGTCCATTAAGAAGGGTGATTCAAGACCAGATTGAAGATCAAATTTCAGACTTTATTATAAACGATCCTGATTGTAAGGAATTAATAGCGGTTGTTGAGGACGACAAGATTATTATTAAGAAAGCATAGAAATAGAAAGAGCGAAGCCACCTTTATCATTGGCTTCGCTCTTTTTCTTATAACTTTTGATCTTCGATTGAGTTTAACCAAGCCTCAATTTCGCCTACGACAGATTGTACGCATCCATCTTCAAATGGTGAAATTAAGTTTGCTGCTTTTACAAGCTCAGTAAAAGGCATGCTACCGCCTAAAGTACAAAGATGTAGATAATCGTTCCATGCTTTTTTATGATCCTCACCAGAACGCTTCCAGAATTGGAATGCACAAATTTGTGCCAATGTGTAATCAATATAATAGAACGGAGTCGTGTATATATGACCTTGACGCTGCCAGAATCCGCCACCCTCTAAATACTCATTTCCGTCGTAATCTTTGTGAGGCATGTATTTCTTTTCAATCTCACGCCAAGCTAACTTTCTCTCCTTTGGTGTAGCGGTAGGATTTTCATACACCCAATGCTGAAATTCGTCCACACTTACGCCATAAGGAAGGAATAAAAGGGCCGAACTTAAATGAGCAAACTTATATTTATCCGTATCTTCCTTAAAAAATAGATCCATCCATGGCCATGTGAAAAATTCCATACTCATCGAATGAATTTCAGCTGCTTCATAAGTAGGCCAATTGTATTCTGGAATTTCAAAATGACTGCTTGAATACACCTGGAATGCGTGCCCTGCCTCATGTGTTAATACATCGATATCACCTGACGTACCATTAAAATTTGAAAAGATAAAAGGTGACTTGTAGTTTTCAATATATGTACAATATCCACCACCAGCCTTTCCTTTCTTTGCCACTAAGTCCATTAAATGATTCTCTACCATATAATGAAAGAACTCGCCTGTTTCCTTTGAGAGTTCATCATACATCTTTTGTCCATTTTGAATAATCCACTCAGGATCACCCTTCGGTACCGCATTCCCTGATTTAAACTTGAAGTTTTCGTCATAATACTTAAGAGTGTCAACATCAATTCTTTGTCTTTGACGTTCTTTTAGTTTTGTAGCAATCGGTACAATATAATCTTCCACTTGTTTTCTAAACCCAGCAACCATTTCCGCATTATAGTCCGTACGATACATACGGTAATAAGCTAGTTCAACGAAGTTTTTATAGCCAAGTTTTTGAGAAATTTCTGTACGAACCTTGACCAAATCGTCATATATACGATCTAACTCACTTTCGTTTTCTGAAAAATAATTAAATCGAGCTTCACTTGCCTTTTTTCTCATATCTCGGTCTTTCGATTCTGTAAACGGTTCCATTTGAGCTAACGTACGTTCTTCTCCCTCGAAAGGAATTTTCGCAGCAGCAAGGAGCTTTGTATATTCCGTCGTAAGCTTATTTTCTTGTTGAAGCAAAGGAATAATATCAGGAGAGAACACCTTTAACTGTGCTTCTGCTAAGGCAAAAAGCTGTTTTCCCCACTTTTCTTCTAGCTCGAGTTTAAAAGGTGAGTTTACAAGCGCTTCGTAATATTTAGTAACTAACCCCTCAACACTTGGTTGAATTTCATCTATATAATCTTGTTCTGCCTTGTAAAACTCATCATTCGTATCAATCGAATGTCGAATATATACGAGGTTAAACATCGTGCCTAAATCATTACGTATTTGATTTATATCTTTCATTGCCTCATTTTGCTCATTTGCAGTGGCTGCTTTTGAAAAAACCTCTAATGCATCTAAAAATTGCTTCTCAACAACCTCAAAATTTGGTCTCTCATATGTATACTGTTCGAATTGCAAAGTGAATCCCCCTTTGTTTAAAAATTTCGAAAAAAACACTCTTTTATTATAACTCAGGCAGCAAAGAAGCACAAAAAAACAAGGCACCCAGTGGATGCCTTTGTTACTATTATTTCTTATTTTCAATAGATAATCCCAATTTTTTTAGCAGCTCTGTTGCTTGATCTTTTTCATCAGCTGTAAGCTCTTTCATTAATTCATGTATTTTTTGTGCATGGTCAGGAAAAATATCCTCGATAAATGTCTTCCCTTGTTCTGTGATTTGAGCATACGTTACTCTTCGATCACTAGGGCAAGCAACTCTAGCTAGTAATGCCTTTTGTTCCAGCTTATCAACCACGTACGTAATACTTCCACTCGCAAGAAGGATTTTTTCGCCTATTTGCTGTAACGGCTGATCTCCTTTGTGGTATAAAAGTTCAAGAACAGCAAATTCTGTTGGATTTAGTCCATATGTTTGAATAAGTTTATTTACATTTTCATTGACTGAGCGATATGCTCTAGATAGCACAATAAAAAGTTTTAAAGATTGACTGATTTCAGCTTCCATGATTCTCATTCCTTTAAGATCCAATATATTTACCTTTTTTGATAACATATTTTTAATTAAGACTATTATAGAAAAACTAGCTTTGTTCTGTCAAATTCCTGTCTAATCCTTAATTCCTATAAAAAGCTTTCTTATATAGTGATATAATAAGCAAAGCTATGAAAAAAACATTATGTGCTTGGAGAATTACATGAAAAGACACTTACTAAACCTACTTTTATATAGCCTCATCGTAGTACTACCAACACTAGGTGGCAGTTATATATTTTCACAGATTGAAAAAGAAAAAAATCTTTTAGAGCAGGTTCAACATGCTGAATGGGTTGCTTCTATTCATAAATCACATTGGGATCAATTTATTAGTGAAACAGTCACTTCTCTTCAAACTCTGTCACTTACGTCAGAGATATACGTTAACAGCCCAGAAAGAATGGCCCCATTACTACAAAAGGCGTTTCAGACAGATCCTAGATACAGTGGGTTGTTTTTATTGAACGAAGAAGGGCGAATGATTGTGGGCTCTAACAATCTATTAGAGGACAATCTGTACAAAAATTCGTATATTCAGGAAGTCATTCGTACAAAGGATATTATTATATCTGCTCAGGTGAATACATTAAAAAATAACCAAAAGGTGATCGGACTTGCTTCGCCTGTGTTGGATGAACAAAATCAACTAACATTTATCACTCTTGCACTGCTTCGGGTTGACCATGTTCAAAACATAATGAAAATACTTACACCTGAGACACCTATAGTCATCCTCAATCAGGAAGATCAAGTGATCATTGATTTCGATTCTGAACATTTATACAAGCAAGGTGGGCATTGGGTATCAACGCCTATGAATCAGCTACCCTGGACGATTAAAGTAAAGGTAGATGAAGACGCAGCACGTACAAATATTTCTCATTTAATGGGAACGATTACTTTGTTCTTTATTTTGACGCATATCCTGTTTCTGTTAGTTAAATATATTTTACTAAAAAGACAATCAATTAAGGAAAGAAAGCAAAATGAGGCACAAAAACTCGAGCTGGTTGGTACATTAGCTGCTGGGACGGCACATGAAATACGAAATCCATTAACTGGCATTAGCGGCCTTGTCCAATTACTAAGTGAAAAACATAAAGATAAAGAAGATCAATTTTATTTTTCGGTTATCAATAACGAAATTAAACGAATTAATCAAATTGTGAGCGAGTTTCTGATTCTCGGAAAACCGACAGCCATGAAAAACGAGCCAATTGATTTAAAAATGATCATCCAAGAGCTACAACCACTTATTTCTTCTGAAGCAAACTTATACAATGTGATATGCCATTATACATTTCCTGAAGAATCGGTTGTCGTTCTATGTACAAAGGATCAAATGAAGCAAGTCATTTTAAATATTACAAGAAATGCATTTGAATCCATGCCTACAGGTGGCACACTTGACATCCGTATTTCGAAAGAAAGGGGAAAATGTTTCCTTACAATCTCTGATACGGGAGTTGGGATCGGAAAAGAAGAGCTTGAGAAGATTTTCCACCCCTTTTATACGTCAAAAGCATCAGGCACTGGGTTAGGGCTTGTAGTTTGTAAAAGAATCGTCCAATCGTTTCATGGTGAAATTCAAATTTCGAGTATCGAAAACAAAGGCACAACTGTGGCTGTAACATTTCCACTAATGAAAGAATAGAGAGCTTGTTTGGCTCTCTATTTTTTTATGGATACTATTGGCTCTTTGTTCATGATCCGTGTCCCAATCTCCCCCTGCATCTTTAATAACCGTTCGTCCCTTTGTTCGATTGGGATCTTTTTATATAATACTGAGTAAAGAGTGACATCTCTTAACCGAAGCATGTACGAGAGATGCTCTTTCCATTGCGGTGGTAGCATTGTTTCTGTTTCATACCCTTTTGTAAATGCTGTTATGAACCCATGAGCGAAATCATTCCGTTCCTGAACATTCTCATTAGGGAATCGGTAAAAGACAGAGTAATAAAGAGGAATCGCTATATCGGAAGTAAACCAATGATAACTGCTGTCGTCAAAGTCAAAAATATGTATGTCCCTTCCATCAAAGAAGAAATTCCCCGAGTGAATATCTCCATGAATGAGACCAAAATACTCCTTCGTTGTTGGTAAAGCTGCTAACTCCTGAAGCAATTCCTTTGTTCTAGATACAATAATTTTCTCATTACTTGGAATATAATTCTCAATCGCAAGCAAATCATCGTCATTCCATGAAGGCCTTCTCTTCAACTCTTCTGCTTCATTGTATGCTCTTGTTGCTTTATGCATCTTCCCAATTGCTTTCCCCCAAGCAAAGAACAATTCTTCGTTAAAGCGGTCTTCTTTTACGTGAATCGAGTTTCCTTTCACTTTGGAAAACATGCAAAAATAAAAATGAGATCCATCTCCTGCCGTTATCTCTTCAACCGTCTCACCCTTTGCGGATGAAAACACCTCTGGTACGTTGATGCCATTCGAATGTAGATAATTTACCCAATGCAGCTCAGCAAGTATATCTTCCTTTACTCTATGCGATTGGTGGGTTGCTCTTAGTATATAAACTCGATCCTGTTTTTTTACTTCAAACACATAATTTTCAAAATCTCCTAGCTTTTTATAGGATTCTTCCAAATCAAAGAGATGAAGTCCTGCTTTTAGAATATGTTCTGTAAAAAGCTCATCCACCTGATTCTCCATATGTCACTCCCCATTCATAGACCATTGGAAATTATACTTATCTACTACTATATCACATACTTTGCCTCACGAAATAAACCATTTCATAATCACTGGAAATTTAGTAAGATATCTTTATACAATTCTTCAACAATTAAAGGAGATCTTTTTATTATGGCACAAACTGCTACTGTTCAAGAATTTAAAAAAACTGACAGTGCAACAACGTATAAAATCTTATTCATTATCGCATTATGTCACCTATTAAACGATTCCATTCAGTCGGTTGTACCCGCCATGTTCCCTATACTTGAACAATCAATGGGGCTAAGCTTTACTCAACTAGGAATCATTGGGTTTTCTTTAAATATCGTATCCTCTATCATGCAACCCTTTGTTGGAATTATTACAGACCGTAAGCCCATGCCATTTGCTTTACCCATCGGCTTAATGTTTACTCTAATCGGAGTTTTAGGTCTTGCCTTTGCCCCTAGTTTCTTACTGATTGTGTTTTCGGTGGTCTTTATTGGATTAGGATCCGCCGTATTCCATCCTGAAGGTTCAAGGGTTGCCTATATGGCGGCTGGACCTAGAAGAGGGCTTGCACAGTCCATTTATCAAGTTGGCGGAAATTCCGGGCAAGCACTGGCTCCATTAATTACTGCACTCATACTCGTTCCTTTTGGCCAAAGAGGCGCAGGCTGGTTTACGATTGTCGCAGCAGTTGCAGTAGGGCTGCTTGTTTATATTGCTTTTTGGTACGCGAACAAACTCAAAATAGATAGTCGGAAACCAAAACAAAAGCAAACATTAGCTCCTACATCGTTTTCATTTCAACGTCAAATTCGCTTCTATTTGCTTGTGATCTTGTTCTTGATCTTCGCTCGTTCATGGTATATTTCAGGAATCACTAATTACTACGCATTTTATGCGATTGACAAGTACAGTTTTTCCATACAGCAAGCTCAGCTTTATTTATTTGTTTTTCTAGTTGCAGGAGCTTTAGGTACATTTTTCGGTGGACCTTTAGCTGACAGGTTTGGAAAAAAAACCATCATCTTGCTATCCATGATTGGTTCTGCTCCTATCACCATTTTGCTTCCCTTTGTGCCTCATTATTTTGCGGTGGTTTTACTTGGGATAGCGGGTTTCATACTCATGTCTAGTTTCTCAGTTACCGTTGTTTATGCACAAGAACTCGTTCCTGGGAAGATAGGGACCATGGCAGGTTTGACAGTAGGATTAGCTTTTGGAATGGGTGCTTTAGGATCTGTGTTTTTAGGTATATTAGCAGATACGATTGGATTGCCTTTAACGATTATTTCAACCGGTTTTCTCCCATTACTGGGGTTCCTAACACTGCTCCTTCCTTCAGACAAACAAATTGCAGATATATACAAATAAAACGGAAGAGGTGCACCCTCTTCCGTTTTATTTATTAATTCTTTCCTTTAACTCCTGCTTTTCTTCTTCTGTAAAAAAGTTTTGTGCCATGGGGAATAGCACATTTTCTTCCTTAGCAAAGTGATCAACAAGAGTGTAATACGCATTTTTAATAAGTCCAGCAAGTTCCAGCATATTTTCATCTGTAAAAGCGTCATTAGATTGTGATGCCTTTAAAAATGTCCCGATAAAGCCTTTTGCCTGATCATGCTCGTATTCCATTACTGCAATCGGTCCACTTTCCCTACCAATATACTTTTCCATCATGGAGAATAACACGCCCTCTTCTCTTTCAGAATGAGGCTCTAATTCATGAAAGAAAGCTTCTACCTTTTGAATTAATTCCTTAAACATCGTTTCCCTTGTAATTTCAACACGCTCTATTTGCTGACATGTTTCAAGCAGTCCATCAAGCATTAAAAGCAATGGAGGATGCTCATTTTTTAATTGCTGTAATCCCTCACATAATTCTACATTTCTATCCATCATTGAGCTCATACAACCTTGCATAGTTCATTTCTCCTTTTAATCATATTGTTACTTTGATTATAAGAAAGTAAGAGCTTTTCTGTTGTGATGCATATCACAAAGAAAGAAGAATGTAAACGCTTTTAAAATTCTAAAAATTTTAACAATTTAGTAGGTAATTTTTTATAAAAGCTCATATAATAAAAATATACGAAGTTTCTTTTGTAAACACGAGAAGTTAGGAGGGGTTAAAATGTATCAATGTAATCTACAAGAATTTTACCCAACCGCATTTATTCGAATTGGAGAGAATGACCAGTCCATGCTAAAAGGAAGTCGATTCATGTCTGAGACTTCCGTACACTGGCTAGTCGCATTAGACGGTCATCCAAAAGAGGGAACAGAAGATTTTTATGTTTGGAATGTTCTTGTCTACCTAGCAGACATTCATGGGAACTTTGAGTTAAGCCAACCACATTATTGTACGGAAAGTTATTCTTGCTTTGAACAGGCTTGCAATACAGCTAAGGATCTAATGATTAGTGGACTTAACGACGAGATGATGAAATACACGGTTAGAGTAAGAATAAGCTAAAAAGATTATAATCATTCATTACTTTTGGCTTTTCCTTTTTAAGCTACTATGTGAAAATTTATACATAACGCAAAATAGGATGGAATTCATAGAGGTCTATCGAAGATGTTGAAGTAAATCTATGATTGATAAATATATAAGTAATTTTCAACAAACTGAACAATTTCTAAATGTTGCTTATCGGTTGTGTTCTTTTCAAGTTCCTTTAGCCGCTTTTTCGCCTGCAAAACAAAGGGCCGCAAAGTAGGACGAGCCCCCGCCTCTTTCACTGTTAATTCTCCATTTAATATATCAATGGCTGCCTCCTGAACTTGTACATCACTTGTCAAATAGTAGAGTATCCCAGCTAAATACGATGTTCGATCCATACTGTCTCCTCCAATCTATTAATAGTACCTATATTAATAGTAACGGAACGCTCGTTCGTTTTCAACTATATTATCGGAATCTTTTAATAATTCACATTTTATACATATAATAATAAATCTACTTAGTAAATTCTAGTTTTTTATCAAAACACTAGTGTTTCAGGTAAGAGTGAGAAAAATGATTAAAGTTGAGTAATGGCGGTAGGGGTTTGGACATGGATAACATGGGATTTCGTCCAAATGTGGGGCTCATTCGGACTCTTCATCCCAAAAACCGTTCTGTCCTTGTCCGAATACGGCGCTCATTCGGACTCTTGATCATGAAAACCCTTCTGCCCTTGTCCGAATACGGTGTTCATTCGGACTCTTGATCCTAAAACCTTACAGCCCTGTCCAAATACCGGGCTCATTCGGACTCTTCATCCTAAAAATCCTTCTGCGCTTGTCCAAATACGGTGTTCATTCGGACTCTTGATCCTAAAACCTTACAGCCCTGTCCGAATACCGGGCTCATTTGGACTCTTCATCCCAAAAACCTTTCGGTCCTTGTCCGAATACGGTGTTCATTCGGACATATAAACCCAACTACCTTCATTCTCTGAATAGGAGTTTGATTCAGACGTAACAAACAAAGACACCCATCATAGCCAATGAAGGTGTCTTTGCTCAACTATTTATTCACCATTACGCTAATCGAAACACAATTCCATGGCCGCCTTTCGGATATTCCCATTTAATATTTTGGTATGGACAGCCAATCCGGCAGCTTCCACACTCGTGGCAACCCTCGTACCCCACCTGCATTCTTGTGCCTTCCCACTTGTATACTTCCGCTGGGCAGAATACGGTACAGATTTTATCGGGGCATTTTGTCATACAAACATCGTGGTCAAGCACTGTTAGATGGGATTTCGTGTCACACTTAAAACGCAGTAAGTACTGTTTTTCCTCGATTGTTTTCGTTGACATTATTTCACCGCCTTCCAAGCACGATAGACATCTTGAATGACTTTAAACGTTCCTTTTGTCCCAGTTACACTTCTCATGATTTGTTTTTGCTTTTCACGCTTTGGTGTTCCGTCGACCGTAAAGAACTTGCTCATTGCCTGGTTCATCATTGGAATATACTCTCTGAAATACTGAGGATGATGCTCAAATGTATGGGCAGCGTCTTTATATTTTTCTAGATCCTTCATAATAAAGCTATTGTATAAAGCTTCACGATAACTATTTAAACTTGCCTCACTAAAATCATTTCTTTCCTTCGCCCGAATAATGGCTTCAGCTGCCATTTTCCCTGATGACATGGCCATATTAGAGCCCTCTCGATGGATGGCATTTACCAGTTGAGCCGCATCTCCCACTACTACTACACCATTGCCGGCCACCTTCGGTACAGAGTGGTATCCCCCCTCAGGAATTAAATGTGCCAAATACTCAGCAGACTCCCCACCAGCTAGGAGTGGCTTTACCATAGAATGATTTTTTAGGTAATCTAGTAAATCATACGGCTTGAGCTTTGCTTTTATCATGCTGGATAGGGTAGTACCTACACCAATATTGATACTTTCTTTATTTGTATAAATAAAGGCTGTACCGAGGTTCCCCTTTGTTGAATCACCAAAGATTTCTATTGTACAGCCTTGGTTATCCTCAAGGTTAAAGCGGTCGTTAATCTTCTCTTTTGATAGATTAATAACTTCCATTACTGTTAGAGCTACTTCATCAGGACGAAATTCTTTATGAAAGCCAAGCTGCTTTCCTAACAGAGAGTTGACGCCATCAGCCAATACAACTACATCCGCATACACATCTCCATCAGGACGATCGGTTCGAACACCCACCACTTTACCATTTTCTACAATACACTCATTGGCTACTGTTTCATTGATGAGTAATACCCCTTGTTCCACCCCTTTTGCTGCAAACCATTGATCAAACGGAGCTCTTAATACGGTAAAATTATTATAGGGCTCCATTCCCCACTCTAATCCTTTGTAACCAAAGGAGACGGTTGACTCCTTATCCATCATCCAAAAGCGTTGTTCAATAACAGGTCTTTCTAAAGGTGCTTCCTTCCAGAACTCAGGAATAATCTCCTCCATTTGTTTCCTGTATAATACGCCACCCATTACATTTTTACTACCTGGATACTCCCCTCGCTCGAGTTGGAGCACCTTTAAGCCACTCTTTGCACAGGTATAGGCACATGAAGTTCCTGCAGGTCCAGCACCAACAACGATTACGTCAAATTTTTCAGGCATAACTGATTTCACCACCCTTTTCTGTACGTATTTCTTTAAATTGCTGGATGAGTTTCGGGAGAATTTCCAAAGCATCCCCAACGATTCCATAGGTTGCGACATCAAAAATAGGTGCACTTGCATCCTTGTTAATGGCGATTATAATATCTGAATTTTTCATACCGACTACGTGCTGAATAGCACCTGAGACACCGACTGCGAAATATATTTTAGGTGTCACCGTTTCACCCGTTTGCCCAATTTGTAACTCATGTGGGAGCCATCCTGCTTCTACCACATCCCTCGTACCACCTACACTCGCACCAATCACTTCCGCAAGCTCATATATTAATGAGAAATTTTGCTGATCCCCTAAACCCTTTCCACCGCAAACAATGATATGTGCATCCGCAAGATTGGCTCTTTTCGTTACATCCTTAACCACTTTGAGCACTTTAGTTCTCATATCTTCTTCATGCAATTCGATGTTTTCTTCGATGATTACTCCCTGTCGCTCTTTATCTGGTTCAAGAGCTTTCATTACTTTCGGTCGCACCGTTGCCATTTGAGGGCGATGCTTTTTACATAATATCGTTGCCATAATATTTCCACCAAAGGCTGGTCTACTTGCCTCCAGTAATCTTTTTTCAAGATCAACATCAAGCATGGTTGTATCTGCAGTCAAACCCGTACTTAAATCGGTCGCAACTGCACTGGCAAGGTCCTTTCCATTTGGCGTGGCTCCGTATAAAAATATTTCAGGACTGTATTTTTCAGCGAGAAGGACCACGCCCTTCATATAAGATTCTGTTCGGTAATCATCTAATACTGGATGATCAATCACATACACTTCATCCGCCCCGTAAGAAATGACTTGATTACAAAGAGCTTTAACATCTTTACCTAGCAGGACTCCCCCGAGTGAAACACTTAGCTTATCGGCTAACTTTCTTCCGGCTCCTAACAATTCTAACGAAACACCTTCGATCTCACCTTCATTTTGTTCAATGAATACCCACACACCACGGTATTCTTTACTCATTCCAAGCACCCCCATCATCGATCATTAATGTGTATCACTTCACATAAAATAGTTCTTTTTTCTCTTCAAGTAAGCATTTGATCAGCTCTCTTACTTGTTCATCTGAAGAGCCCTCTAAACGCTTCCCACCTTCATGCTTTGGAGGAGTAAACATTTTACCAACGATGGTAGGTGATCCCTTAAGCCCTAGCTGTGTACGGTCCACGTCTTCTAAATCGTTTACCGTCCAAACAACTGGCTCGTACCTTGCAGCTTTTAACATATTAGGAAGTGGGGAATATTCAATTTCATTTATTTCTTTTTCAACAGTCAATAAGCATGGGATTTGGATTTGGAGCAACTGGTAACCACCTGATAGCTTTCTCTTAATAACTACGGATTGCTTCTTTTCATTAAGCTCTGTCACTTCGATCACGTTCGTAACTGGAGGAATATCTAATCTTCTTGCAATTCCAGGTCCCACTTGCCCAGTATCTCCATCAATCGCATGCTTTCCACAAAGGATCATATCAATCGGTCTGATGCTGGCGATTTTATCTAAAGCCTTCGATAATGCGTAGCTGGTTGCTAATGTATCTGCACCGGCAAATGCACGGTCAGAAATTAAATATCCCTCGTCAGCACCAATTTCTACGCTTTTTTTAATAATCGCATTTGCTTGTGGTGGACCCATTGATAAAACGGAAATATATACATCTTTGATGAAACGCTTCATCCGAACTGCTTCTTGGACAGCATGTGCATCGTAAGGATTTAAAATAGCTGGTGCACTTCGACGATCAAGCGTATTCGTCTTAGGATTAATCTTAATAATCTTTGTGTCAGGTACTTGCTTGACACATACTACAATGTGCATAATAATCCCCCTCCTTAATAACTACTGGCTAAATCACCTATATATATTTTGCAAAGCTTCGTAATAACGATATATGTATCGGTTTACGAGCATAGTACAAACAAATTAGTTGATATTTTATGTGAATAATATAATTTTGTATGCGTTTTCAAAATTATGTCGGTATGAGAAGTGAAATGCTTACGGAATCTTCATTTTTGTCTATATACATATTTAAATGATGGGGTTTAACGACTATGATGGAATAACAATTATTTTTTGAAGGGAATGATAAAGTACTTACCATTATAGTTACTATATTAAAAGAAATTGAACATTTTCCATATGAGAAAAATCACAGATGTCATGTAATTATCATATATGTAATTGTGTGAGCAATCGCTCTTCCTTATAATAGAGTGTATTACCTAAGTTTTAATTTTAGGGGGAACCTGAATGAATGAAGTTTTGCTTGGAAGTGTTCTCTCCGCTATGTCAACGGGATTAGGCGCAGCAATCATTTTGTTTATGCATCGATCTGTGACACACCGTTGGAGAGATATTTTACTTGCCTTTACGGCGGGTATTATGATGGCAGCTTCCACGATGGGCCTAATTCCTGAAGCCCTTAATACTGGCGGGTTTATACCACTAATGATTGGTATCCTTTTAGGGGTAATTACCTTAACTTGGTTAGAGATGAGAATTCCTCATATTGATTTACAGCATACGACTCAAAAATATGAAATGGAATTTGATGAAAAAGCGATGTTGATTATAGCCGCGATTACGCTCCATAATATTCCCGAAGGATTATCAGTTGGAGTTAGTTATGCTACAAATGCTGAAGCTAATACAGGTAATCTAATCGCTTTTGCCATCGGACTCCAAAACGCTCCAGAAGGTTTTTTAGTTGCACTATTTTTAGTGAATCAAAAAATTGAAAAAGGCAAAGCGTTTATAGTTGCTACTTTAACAGGTGCAATTGAAATTGTTACAAGTTTACTAGGTTTCTATTTAACTTCGTTTGTTGAAAGTCTCGTCCCATATGGTCTAGCCTTTGCAGCAGGAGCTATGCTGTTCATTATATATAAAGAGTTAATACCTGAAAGTCATGGGGATGGGAATGAACGAACATCAACTTATTCCTTTATTTCTGGTTTACTATTTATGATATTGTTAATTGACCTCTTTTCCAAATAATTCGGCATGAGTGATACATGCCGCTTTTTTATTTCCTTTGAATGCTCAAGTTCCAGATTTACCTACATAGAAACGTTTTATTGTATAATAAATATCAAGGATCAATATAAATGGAGGTGACTTAATGGAAAAACAACTTATTCATGAAGCCATTCAAATGAATTTAGAGAACCATATACAGCACCGAAAATTACCGAAAAAGAGTATTATTAAAAGAGCTTTTTTTATTTTTATTGGCGCTATCCTAATGGCTGTAGGATTAGAGATTTTCCTTATACCAAATCAAATTATGGATGGTGGAATCGTCGGCATCTCAATAATTTTGTCTCATATTACTGCTATTAAAATTGGTCTAATCATCTTCATATTAAATATTCCATTCTTTTTCATCGGTTATAAACAAATTGGAAAAACCTTCGCACTATCTACACTCTTCGCTATTACCATATTATCAATTACAACCGTATATCTTCATCCTGTTCCTGCCTTTACTGATGACATTCTGTTAGCAACGGTTTTTGGAGGGATTGCCTTAGGAGCTGGTGTAGGAATCGTCATCCGTTATGGAGGATCACTGGACGGTACAGAAATCCTAGCCATATTAATCAATAAAAAGGTTCCTTTTTCTGTTGGAGAAGTGATCATGTTTTTTAATATTTTTATTTTTGGTACCGGGGGATTTGTGTTTGGATGGGACCGAGCGATGTATTCGATCCTAGCTTATTTTATTGCTTTTAAAACAATTGATATCGTTATTGAAGGGTTAGATCAATCAAAATCTGCATGGATCATTAGCGATAAACATAAAGAAATTGGTGATGCGATTTTGGCCCGACTCGGCCGGGGTGTCACCTTCCTTACTGGAGAAGGAGCCTATACGAGAGACGATAAAAAGGTTATCTTCTGTGTCATTACACGACTTGAAGAAGCAAAGCTCAAGCTCATTGTAGAAGATCTAGATAGTAATGCCTTTCTGGCGGTTGCAGACATTGCCGAAGTTAGAGGGGGAAGATTTAAAAAACGAGCCATACATTAGATTACCCACAAAAAAGGAAGGAGCGCTATCGTCTCCTTCCTTTTCAATCTATTTAAATGCATATGATGTTATTAGGCCATACAAACATAGCTTGTTTTCTGGTAATCTTTATCTCTTTTTTGATTTTCTTCTTCTCTTGTGATAAGCATTGATATTCAAAAATTAGCTTATCTAGCTCCTGACTACACTCAATTGTCTCTTCCCCACCTAGACCATTTGCTTGTGCAGATTCAATCATTCTCTCTCTCATTTGTTGAATCGTGGCAAGCATTTCACTGCTATTCTGCTGCACCCCGTTAACCTCCTAATACTCCTTAAATCCCCTAAATAAAAATCATCACTTGATGAATTATTGCAAGAATTTGAATAAAAGTAAATAGAATCGCAAAATAAGACAAAGTTTTCTTAAAATTTCTATATACGACAAAAAACACCCTAAAATCCCTATTATTTTTCGACAATTATCGATTTTATCCACCAAAAGTAATAAAGACACTAGGTGTTTAGACTCTAGTGCCTTAAAAACTATTTTTAAGCTTCTACTTCATTCTTTTCGTAGATTGGAACCCATCCTTCAGTTGTTACAAAAATACGGATGGCAACTACTTTTCTATCCTCTTGAAGGGTAAAATAATGTCTAACATTCGGAGGAACTGAAATAAGATCACCAGGGTTTAGAAACACCTCGAAAAATTCTCCGTCTAATCCTTGGATAATAAACACTCCGTGTCCACTAACAATAAAGCGGACCTCATCGTCTGTATGGTGGTGTTCTTGTTGGAAGTTCGTTAATAGTTGCTCAAGGTTTGGAGTGTGTTCAGCAAGAGAAATAACATCCTGTGCTTTGTATCCACGCTTCTCTGAAATTTCAGCAATTTCAGTTGAGAATACAGATAAGATTTCAGCTTTCTCTTCATCTGTTAAAATATATTTCTCTTGAAGGTTGCTAGGAAGTTTTGTAATATCCCAGTGCTCATAGATTACCTCTTGAGATTGTAAAAACGCTGCCACTTCTTTTTGATCTCTAATTTCTTCTTTTGTACTTTGAAATACAATATGTGCCATTTTTTTTACTCCTTTAAATTTTATTTTTTATATTCTAAAAGTCTTAGATGATAGCGAAATAAAAATTCAGATGCTTCGAGTAGTTTTTTTGCCTCGAATGCATTTTTTCCCCAAACGGTTATCCCATGATTTCTGATTAACACAACGCCTTTATCCTCTTTTACATGCTCACTAAACTCCTGTGCTAGTGTCGGAATATGTGCTGGATTACTGATAATGGGAACTCGAAGAACGGCATCCTCTTCCCATAAATCAAATGCTTTAATTAGCTCTTGACCAGTAAAGGTGATTTCTCCTTGATCACCATATAATTCAGATATGATATTATTATCAATCGTATGAACATGTAAACTACAACCAGCAGCTGTTTTTTTATAGATTTCCACATGTAATAAGGTTTCAGCAGATGGCTTCAAATGTGTCTCATTTACTGGTTTTCCATTTTCATCTACGAGGAGAAAATCTTCTGACGTTCGCTTCCTCTTATCCTTGCCACTTGCTGTTACTAAGAATTGTATAGGATTGTCGCTAACCTTTATGGCTAAATTCCCGCTCGTTCCCATAAACCAATCTCGAACAGCAAGCTCATCCTTCACATCAGCAAGCTCTTCCCAACGTTCTGTTAACAGACTCATCCAATCAACTCCTCAACCTGTGACATATGCTTGATCACATCATAGAAATCAACAAACTCTCTATGATTCAAGCCATACTCTTTTGATTTTTCTAATAGCAGTTCTCTTGCAATGACCAAATCAGCCTGCTTAGCTGCTTGTAAATCGGTTACTGAATCACCAATAACGACTTTGTAGAAATCTTCTTTAAGTCCACGTATAATACTAGGTTTACAGCAGCCGCAATCATTTTGACAATGCTCATCACATGCATTTGGCCAAAGAATATTGATATATTCGCCATTAAAATCAGCAGCATTACAATACACTCCTGAAAAAGGGCCGTAAGCTTGTAAAATGGGATATACAAAGAAATCAATACCACCACTAACAATATACAAAGGAATATCCTGCTCTTTCAAAAACTTCACAAAATCAGGAAATCCTTCGCGAATTTTTACATTTTCTAATGAATACGTAATGATTTCTTCTTTTTTTGAAGAAGGAAGCAACGAGAAAAGCTTTCCTACTCCTTCTCTTATTGAAATACGCTCAGATAATATGTCGTCTTTCAGCGCTTCCCATTCGGGAGGAGCAAATTTTTTCATAATGGCAATAATATTATCCTTCTCGGTGATCGTGCCATCGAAATCACAAAATACGGCTATTTTCTTGCTCATGATTGTTTCGCCACCTCAGTAACTCCCCACAGTTCGATCGCAGTTGCTAGTTCAGGATATTGCTGCGAGTTTTCTCGCAATGGCAATCCTTTTTGACTTAAATCAATAGCTTGGCGGAAAGCAAGACCTCCACCTTTCGCACCAGCCGGATGCCCATGAACGCCACCACCAGCATTAATGACACTATCTATTCCAAAATCTTGTAGTAAAAGTGGAACAAGTCCAGGATGAATACCAGCTGAAGGCACTGGGAAGCTCTTATTCATAGGTTCTGATTGATCTGTTAACGCTTCAGCAATCGATAATGCTGCTTTCTTTTCCAAAGCCACCGAACCGTATGGAGATGGGAATAAAGACAAGTCGGCTCCAGCGTAACGCAACAATTTTCCAAGTAGTAGGGAATGAGAAATTCCGTATACATCAGACGAAGTGAGTGCTCCACTCACAGCTGGATGTGCCATAATCGGAAGATCGACACCCTCTTCTTCGCGTAATTCCTGAAGAACATCAAGACCATACGCAAACACATTAAATAATAGTAAGTCCGCACCAAGTTCTTTTGCTCTTTTTGCTTTGTCAATTAATTGAGACGTACGCCCTGTCAAGTTCACAGCATACAAGGTACGATGTCCCGTTTCTTCATAAACCTGTTGCAGAACTTCTCTTCCACCAGTAATTCTCTGTTCAAAAGGAGTTAATGGGTTTTCAAAAAGAATTTCGTCATCTTTTACAAAATCGACTCCACCCAATGCCTGTTCGCGTAATTGGCTGAAGAGGAATGGAAGATCTCTACCAAGAATTCCTTTAAAAATACTCATCAATAACGGACGATCATATACCCCAAGCTTCTCTCTTAGACCATTAATACCAAACTTAGGACCTGGAAAAGCCGTTTTTAACTCTTGTGAAAAATCAAGATCTAATAGCTTAATCTTCCCGTCAAGAGACAACTTTCCAAACACCGTTGTTAAAATAGCTGGAAGATCTAGCGAAAAGTTATTCGAGGGATAAGCGATTTTTAACACCGCTACCGTTTCATTCGTATGTTCATCTATGTGTAATTTTTCTGTGGAAATAACTCTACCTTTATATTTTTTCAATTGTTCTTGCTCGAGCTTTTGTAATTGAGTCCATGAACCAACCGTTAAACCAAGCGCAATTTCCTCTGCTTTTTTCTCAGGGTTGTGTTTGGCGTCATGTACCAAGTACGTTGCGATGACCTCACTCATTTGCTTTCGTCCTTTCTCTTCTATACGCATATACATAAAAAACCTCTTCTTGTCATCAGGAAGAGGTTAGTATCGTAAACTAACATCTCCTTATCTATCAGCCTTTGCTGCAAGAATTAGCACCGTGCTTACAAAACATGTAAGTCGGTTGCCGGGCTTCGTCGGGCTCGTCCCTCCACCTGCTCTTGATAAGAAAACGAATGTTTTCATTATGGAATTATTGTTTATACTTTCAATTGATTTTGATTATTCCAGAATTTAATTCGACTGTCAATACATTAACTAAAAATTTGGAGCTTTGAAATTCTTTCAACCGCTTCTCGCAAACGTGCTTCCGAGGTTAGTAACCCAACTCGGACATAGCCTTCTCCCCATGTACCAAAACCAACTCCAGGGGCAACAGCAATATGTGCTTTTTCTAGTAATAGATCTGAAAATTGTTCAGATGTATAACCGGTAGGAACCTTTAGCCATGCAAAAAATGACCCCTCCGGAGCTACGACATTCCAACCTAATTCTTGAAGTCCTCCGATAAAGACGTCTCTTCTAGATTCGTACAATGCATTTAACTCACGAACACAACTTTGAGACTCAGTTAATGCTGTAACTGCCGCTTCTTGGACAGCTCCAAAAAGACTTACATATAAATGGTCTTGCAACAAATTAAGGGCTGAAATGACACTTTCATTTCCAACCGCAAAGCCTACTCTCCAACCAGCCATATTATACGTCTTAGATAACGTATAAATTTCAATCCCCACGTCTTTTGCACCTTCCGTTTGTAGGAAACTAATCGGTTTATGACCATTAAAGCCTATCGCTCCATATGCAAAATCATGAACAACACAAATCTCGTGCTCTTTAGCTAGTTCAACCGTATCCTCAAAAAAATTAGCATTGGCTATTGCGCCTGTCGGGTTATTCGGATAATTTAAGAACATAAGCTTAGCCTTTTCAAGCTCGCTATCTGTTAGAGCCGTATAATCGGGAAGAAAATGATTTTCCTCCTTCAATGGCATCGTAATCATTTCTGCTTGTGCAAGAGCAACTCCCGACCAATAGTCAGGATAACCCGGATCGGGGACGAGAACATGTTCACCTGGGTTTAATAGGCATTGTGGGATTTCAACAAGCCCAGCTTTTCCTCCGAAAAGGATGGCAACTTCTTTCTCTGGATTGATATCTACGTTATATTCTCTTTTATAAAATGTCGCAGCAGCCTCTTTTAATGATGCGAAGCCTTGGAAGGGAGAGTATTTGTGATTATTTGGATTCTCTGCTGCCACTTGCAGGGCTTTTACGATATGTGAAGCTGTCGGTTGATCAGGGTTTCCCTGACCAAGGTTTATTACATCATGACCATCACTGATCTGCTTATTTACTTTTGCAACAAGTGAAGCGAAGAATTGTTTAGGTAAGCTTTTTAATAATTTTGATTGAGGATATATCATCATTTTTCCACCTACTTTATATATTCGGGTAATTGGCAATTTTTATATTGAAAAACTAGTCACAAATGTATATCGTAAATGACAACTTGTAAAGTATTTTTACTAATATTTTTTTAGAAAAGGTGGTTTCTTATGAGAGTTTCTTGTATTCAGATGGACATAAGCTTTGGAAATGTAGAAGAAAACTTTCAAAAAGCGGAAAGATTAATAGAGTCAGCAATGGCTGAAAAACCTGACTTAGTCATTCTTCCAGAGTTATGGACGACAGGCTATGACTTAACCCGCCTCGATGTTCTTGCAGACGTGGAAGCAAAAAAGAGCATTGAATTTTTGCAGAAATTAGCTAAACAACATCGTGTGCATATAGTTGGTGGATCTGTTGCTTCTCAAGAAAACAACGGTGTGTATAACACACTACTTGTCATAAATAACGAAGGAGAACTTGTTTCCACATACAGCAAAGCGCATCTTTTTAAACTAATGAACGAGCATGAACATCTTCAATCAGGAAGTACAAAAGGGATATTTGCGCTCGACAATCACTTATTTGCAGGATTGATATGCTATGATATTCGCTTTCCTGAATGGATTCGTGCTCATACGACAGAAGGAGCGGAGACCATCGTGGTTGTTGCTGAGTGGCCTCTCCCTCGTTTGAACCATTGGAGATCTTTATTAATTGCTAGAGCTATTGAAAATCAATGCTTTGTTATAGCATGCAATCGTTCTGGCTCAGATCCCGACAATGTATTTGCTGGTCATTCATTGATTATTAATCCATGGGGAGAAGTAATTGCAGAGGGAGACGAACTTGAATCTATTGTTACTGGTCAAATTGATTTGGCAGAAGTGAAGAAAGTCCGCAACACGATTCCGATATTTTCAGACCGTCGGACAGACTTATATTAAAAACTGTTGACAACTTTAACACTATGCTGATATGATTCTGATCAGTGAATATTAACTGAAAATTACATCTCTTATCAAGAGTAGGCAGAGGGATTTGGCCCGATGAAGCCCAGCAACCGACCGTAATTCCATTGTGAAATGGGGCGCTATTAATTTTAGCGCCGGATAAATCCGTAAGGCACGGTGCTAATTCCAACAGAAAGAAATTTCCTTTCTGGTAGATAAGAGGTTTGTTGACTAAAGCCTCAAACCTCTTTCTAGTAGAAAGAGGTTTTTTTATGCAATAGGAGGATAATCATTATGTCAACAGTAGTAAAAGAAACTTATCAACCATTAACAGAAGAAACAGCCATCTCACTAGCAAAAGAGAGAAATTTATTCTCCGAAAATAGTACTCTGTCGTGTACAGAAATAGGAGATGGAAACTTAAATTTAGTTTTTCATATTAAAGATCAAGATGGAAAAGGCATCATTATAAAGCAAGCTCTTCCATATGCAAAAGTAGTAGGAGAGTCATGGCCACTCACTTTAAAAAGAGCAACTATTGAAGCAGAAGCATTAAAACTATTTAAAAAGCATGCTCCAGACTTTGTTCCTGAAGTGTATTATACGAACGAAGTGTTAGCTATCACGATTATGGAAGATTTATCTCATTTGACTATCGCAAGAAAAGGGTTAATTGACGGAACCGAATATCCCCTGCTTGCAAGTCATCTTGGCACATACTTAGCCAATACAACCTTTTTCACATCGGAGTTTGGGTTGGATAAGGGACAAAAGAAAGAGCTTGTTGGAAAATTTATTAACCCAGAATTATGTAAAATTACTGAGGACCTAATTTTCTCCGATCCTTACTTTGATGCAGAGACAAATGATTTTGAACCACAGCTCACTTCAACAGTTGAAAAACTATGGAATGATACAGAGTTAAAGCTTCAAGTAGCCTTACTGAGAAAAAGCTTCTTAACAGAAGCTGAAGCACTTTTACATGGTGATCTTCATACAGGCAGCTTATTTGTTTCGAAGGAAGAAACAAAAGTAATTGACCCGGAATTTGCATACTTTGGTCCTGTAGGTTTTGATATCGGTCAAGTGATAGCCAATTTATTGTTCCAAGCAATTGCCTTTGAAGAAAAATCCGATGCGATATACTCCCAGGTAAGAACATTCTGGAATGTATATCAAAATCAATTTTCAGTCCTGTGGGAACATGACAATTTAGAACCATTTGCACGTATTGACGGTTTCCTTTCTACTACTCTACAAAAATACTTTCAGGATGCTGTAGGTTTTGCAGGTTGTGAACTTATAAGAAGAACAATCGGTCTTGCCCATGTAGCAGACTTGGATGGTCTATCGGATGAAAAGGAACGAATTGCAGCGAAAGAAAAATCATTAGCGTTAGGTAGAGAATTCATTCTTAAGCGTAATGAATTCACATCCATTGAAGAGTTAGTTACATTTTTACACACAAAAAAATACGAGTAGAAGGATTCTCTACTCGTAATCTTACTATTGTTTAAAGCCAGCTCCTTCTAATGTAAGGAGCTTTTCCTTTATATCTATACGTGTTCCTGCATACCCAGTTAGCTTCTTATTTTTCCCTATAACTCTATGGCATGGAATGATAATAGGAAGACGATTTGCTTTATTCGCCTGTCCGATCGCACGAACCGCTTTACTATTTCCAATCTTTTCTGCTACATCCTGATAGCTGTATGTTGTCCCAAATGGAATCGAATGAAGGACCTTCCAAACAGACCGTTGAAACTCAGTACCTTCCATCTGAAGTGGCAAATCAAAGTCCTTTCTTCTCTTTGAAAAGTAGTCCTCCATTTGCTGCACAGCTTCTTTTACCAGTTCATTTTCAAATGAAAGGATCGGCTGCTGACCTCTTTCGTGCTTCTGAAATTCCTCATCTCCAATATGAACGGCCGATACTAGTCCATTTTCTACTACTATATAAATCGTCCCTAACTCCGATTCAACCGTTCCATACAATCTATTCATACATGACTCCACCTTTATTTTCCGACTGGTAAATACACATGAAAAACCGTCCCTTTACCAACTTCACTTTCAACTTTAATCGTACCCTCGTGCTCCTCTATAATCCGATAAGAAACCATAAGACCTAGGCCTGTTCCCCTCTCCTTTGTCGTATAGAACGGCTGACCGAGTTTTTTCAGTTTTTCCTCCGGTATGCCATAGCCTTCATCCTTTATGGAAATATGTATCCGATTATCTGTTGTTTGATTCATTGAAATCGTGATAAATCCACCGCTCGGCATAACTTCTATACCATTTTTAATCATATTAATAAAGACCTTTTTCAGCTGATTAGGTTCACAGATTAATGTTGGTAAATCATCATCATAATGAAGGAGGAACTGAACATTGTACAAAACAGCTTGTGCACTTAATAGATTGACCGTTTCAGACATGATCTGAGTAATACTATGCTCCACAAATTTAATCGCTTGTGGTTTTGCTAAAATTAAAAATTCATTTATAATCGCGTCAATACGATTCAGTTCTGTTGAAATCACATCAAAATACATCGAATGCTTTCCTTCACTAGAGTCTTCTAAAAGCTGAATAAACCCTTTCAATGCAGTCATCGGATTACGAATTTCATGTGCAACTCCAGCTGCCAACTGACCGATTACACTAAGGGTATCAGATTTATGAAGATTTGCCTCCATTTCAAGCTTTTCCGTAACATCCCTGAAGGTTGTTAAACTTAGGTTGCTTACTACATTTTGCTTCGTGGAATACTCATAATGCAAAGTCTTCCCACTTCTTGTCGTTAATGTTAACGTACCTGTTGCATGACCTTCAATCATGAGATTTTTCATAACTTCATTTAACTCGTCATCCGGGAAATGACAATTGATCAGCAAATCACGCATTGTTTTTCCGACAACTTCATATTTAGTTGCTTTCAAGTACTTTTCACCGGCAGGATTCACATCAATAATTCTTTGATTTTCATCCCATAATAACATTCCGTCAAGAGAGCCTTCAAAAATCTTTCGGAATTTTTGCTCACTCTCTCTTAGTTTTTTTTCCATTTGATACCGTTCAGTCACATTTCTAAAAATGGTCATATGATATCCATCAACGACAAAAAGCTTGGTAGAAAACTCAAGATATTTCATTTGACCATTGTACATATGAAATAGTAATTCGTCTCGAATAGAACCCCTTCTGTTTAAGTCCTGTATGATGGTATGATATTTTTCATCCTTTTCGTACACAAAAGCATCAATTGGATATTGCTTTAATATATCAAGGCTACATTCAAATAAGCGACAGGCTGCATCGTTTGCGTCAATGATACTCATATTTTCATTCCAAAATATAATCGCATCAAGAGATTCTATAAAAAATGATTTAAACAGATCTTCAATTGGTATCTCTATATTATTTTTTTTCATTTGATTGATTCGCACATTCTCCATACCTATACTTGAAAGGAACGTATTCACGGTATCTCTCCTTAAAAAGGACTTCTTAATTATGAATTCTACACTATTCCTAAAACTCCTCTATAGGAAAAAAGAACGCTTTCTAATGAAAGCGAACTTTTTCATTTTTTCTCAGTTCTATATCTTAAAATTAGAAACCATCGCATTTAACTGGTCTGCAAGTTCAGATAATGATTGGATATTGTCTGATATCCCTTCCATTGACTCGTTCGTTTGAAGTACTGAGGCGCTTGTTTCTTCAATTCCTGCTGCCGATTCTTGTGAAACAGACACAATTGATTCAATAGACTTATTCATATATATCGTTTGTGAGGAAATTTCATCCAAGCTCGTAGATATCTCTTTAACATGTGTGGACATCTCATTCACCGAATGATAAATTCGATTAAACGTCTCACCAGTAACATTAATTTGCTGTGTACCTCTCTCCACTTGATCATACCCGTCCTTTAAGGAGTTCACCACGTCATTTGATTCCACTTGAATGCCATTCACGATATTAGTAATATCTCCTACTGAAAGAGTTACTTGTTCTGCTAATTTACGAACCTCATCTGCAACAACTGCAAACCCTCTTCCATGTTCGCCTGCCCTCGCCGCCTCAATGGCTGCATTTAATGCAAGTAAATTGGTTTGCGATGCAATATCTTGTATTACTTTGACAAGCGAGTTAATCTTCTTTGTTCTCTCATTTAATCCTTGAACCTTTTCCACCGAAGAATTCATAATCTCATTAATCGTCTTCATCTGTGCCTGAGATTTCTGCATTAAATCATGACCTTGATTGGTCAAGCTTAGTACATGATTAGAGGAATCTTTTATCACTGTCCCACTATTGGTTGCCTGATCTACCTTTGTTAAGTAGACATCCATCATTTCTGCCAGCATTGAAGAAGAGTGTGCTTGCTCTTCGGCTCCTGCAGATAATTCCTCCATAGTAGAGGCCACCTGCTGGCTAGCTGCCTTTACTTCCAAAGAAGCAAGTGTTAATTCACCACTCCTGTCATTTACCGCCGAAGAAACAGCACTAATTTCTTGAATCATGGATCGTAGCTGGTTTTTCATCGTGTCTATCGCTTTACTTAAATCTGTAATTTCATCCTTGTCACTTGTCTGAACCAATTCAACATCTAGATTTCCATTTGAAATTTCATTTGCAACTTCCACTATTTGATTTAATCTACTTGAGATTGCTCTTGATACAAGAAGAATAGTAATAATACCTATTGCAGCAGATACGATAATAGAAATAACTAGCACCACCAACACAGTGGTTAAACTAGCTTTTGCAGTTGAAACTGAATTGGAGGATTCCTTTTTTAATTCTTCCGAAAGATCATTAAGTCTTACGACTGTCTCATAAACAATATTATCTACCTGCAACTTACCAAGACGGTACTTATACTCGTTCCCTGCTTGCAGTTCGGTAACAATTACATCGGTAAAAAGATCGGTGATTTTCTGATCATTTTTATCAATTTCTGAGAAGATTGTTTGGGTTTTTTCTGATTGTAAAGCTGGTTGAATTTCTTTTTTTAGTTGATCAAATTCCTTTGATATCTCGTTAAACTGATTAACATGTCTAGATTTTGTATCAACTATGTAAGTACCAATCATGCTGTTCTTTTGATGAAAAATAGCACTAGCTTCAGAGATCATGACTGCCTTTTCACCAGCTGCCTTTACATTCTCCATTTGTTTGTTTGCTAATGTTAAAAGGGTAAATGATATGGTTGTTGAGGCAGTAAACAAAATAAGCATTAACACAAGAGCTGCTCCGTATTTTTGCCCTAGTCTTAATGAATCCCACCTACTTTTAAGAGGAAATCTTGAAGGAAATTGAAAACTATATCTATTCCTATTATTACTTGATGTCCTTTTTCGCTTTAATAAACTTAAGAGTCGGTTTTTTACCCTAAACATGTTATACTCCCCCGTTTGTCCTGTTCTTGTTAGATAATCTAACAAGTCTATTTTACTATATATAGTTACTTTTACTCATTATAATAAAGAAACTTTGAATTTGAAATACAAATTGTAAAAATATTTCGAACCTAAAAGTAAAAGGAGCAAAGTAGTTAACTTTGCTCCTTCCTATTATAATAATGGATTTTCGTGCTTTGCCTTCAGACGTTGCCATCTCGCTTCTATTTCCTTACCAAAATCATCAAGCATTGGTTTGTTTTCTTCTTTCAGTAAGTGTTTGGTTTTACCCATGTAGGCTAACCAATCTGACAAAGGGATACGCTTTTTCTTATCTTCCGGATTGTACGTAATGGTCGTTTCCCCTTGTTCCACTTCATATAGAGGAAAGAAACATGAATTTACAGCTGCTTCCATAATAGTTTGACCAAATCTTTCCTCAGACTTCCAGTTTAATGGGCAAGTAATTAAGATCTTTCCATAAACTGTTCCCACGTTTTGGGCATACCACTGAGCTTTTGCCGCTTTTTTAATCAAGTCTTGTGGAAATGCTTCCGTACCAGTAAACACATACGGAATATTTGTAGAAGCCATTATTTGTGCTGTATCTTTATGATGGAATGCCTTTCCTTGCTGTGCTTTCCCTACATTGGTTGTGCTCGTCATATGACCCAATGGGGTAGAATAAGACATTTGTGACCCAGTATTCATATATCCTTCATTATCATACTCAAGCATAATCAGTTTATGATTTCTTAAGGCCGTTCCAATTGCAGAACCCATACCAATGTCCATCCCACCGTCACCAGTAATCATCACATACGTGACATCATCTGAAACCGGTACTTCTCCTCTTTCCTTTAACTCTAAAAATGCTTCAAGTGTTCCTGATAGAGTTGCAGGACCATTTTGGAATAAATTATGAATCATGGTTTGCTTATGAGATGAATGTGGATACGCAGTTGTGACAACATACGCACAGCCTGTCTGGAATAAAACCACCACATCCCCTTCTATTCCTTTAAAGAATAGCTCGAGTCCTGGGAAGATTCCACAACCAGGACATGCACCATGTCCTGATGCTAGTCTCTTTGGCTTTGTCGTCAAAGCTCGTAAAGGCGGAATTTTCACCTTGAGCTTTTTCGTTTCTTCATCTTGTTTCACTTCAATTAACCCCGTTTTGAATGCATCTCCATACTGAGGTTCTATAACTGGTTTCAGCACATTTTCAACTTCACCAGGCACATGACCATAGTAATCAAATGCTTTCTCAACATACCCTTTTTCCTTTGCATCAAGGGCAAGCTCAAAGAACTTCGCCGCATCATCCGCGTAAAAATCCTTTCCTCCAAGTCCGAAAACACGACTTAATACAAGTGTTTGATTTTCTTTATCTTCCTGCAAGGCAGATTTCACCTCATGAGTTAGGTTTGGTCCGTTTGCTCCATAGGAATCTGCTCGTTCACCTATTAAAAGTGCTTTTACATCTTTCAGTGCCTGACGAATCTGTTCAGAAGGGAATGGACGAATAATATTTGGGCTAATTACTCCAGCTTTTATTCCTTTAGCTCGGAGCTGGTCTACTACATCCTTTGCAGATTCTGCCGCAGAATTTAATAAGAATAAAGCAACTTCTGCATCCTCCATTCCGTACAAGTCAAGTACGGGATATTCCCTACCTGATATCTTTTTGTACTGCTCGGCTACCTCTTTAAAAACATCGCCAGCCGCATACATTGCTTCCGATTGCTGGAAATGGTTGTTTAATAGATCGTCACCATTCATATGTGCTCCGATAGTGACAGGTTTTTTAGGGTCTCGAGCAAAATGATAGTCGGTTGGACATTCGCCTACAAAATTCTGCACCACTTTGCGATCCTTAAAGTAGTTTACCTTACGCTTTTGATGAGAAGTAAAGAAGCCATCATAAGCGACTATAACCGGTAATCTGACCTTTGAGTGCTCAGCTATTTTTAGAGCCATTATGTTCATATCATATACTGCTTGAGGCGTTCTTGCCGTTAATATCACCCAGCCCGTATTTAACGCAAAATATAAATCTGAGTGATCTCCTCTTATATCTAACGGTCCACTAATAGATCTAGTAACTAGATTCATAACCATCGGAAATCTTGTGCCAGATTGAACCGGAAGTTGTTCAAGCATATACATTAATCCATTTGCACTTGTCGCATTAAACACACGTGCACCTGTTACAGCAGCTCCGTAACAAATACCAGCAGAACCGTGCTCTCCATCTGCTGCAATCAATTTTATATTATGCTCCCCACGAGCTTTCATCTGATCTAAATACTGTGCTACCTCTGTTGATGGGGTAATAGGAAAGTATCCCATTAAATGATAGTTGATTTGAGCAGCTGCCATAGCGGCCATTTCATTCCCAGATTCAAATGTAGCTAATTGTTCAGGCAAACCCATTGCTTGTAATTCTTTTTCTAAAGTTGCCATTATCTTACACCCCCTACAAATGGAAAGTATTGTTTTACTGAATGTTCGTTTGCATAACCAATCATTTCTCGAAGGTCATTTAAAGCTTCTGTCGGACATGCCTCTACACACTTCAAGCAGCCTTTACAATATTGATAGTCAATTCCTTTAAGGAACGTCTGCTTTCGGCCTCGTTTATCTTCGCCTTCTTCCCATACGAAGCAGTAGTCAGGACAAACTGTATCGCATGCAGCACAATTGATACATTTTTCTTGATGGAATTCTGGAACAAACCCTTGTCTAGAGCCACTTAAATCCTTCAAAATACTATTCGCTTGAGAAATCATTACTCCCCCAATAGCCTGTGTGTTATATCCTAGTTGCGGCACAGGTCTTGTAAAGGATCGTCCTTCGGCATCCTCTGGTACCTCGTAAGTTTTGAATTGTACTTCATTATATCCACGATCAAATGTACGAATATTCGGTTCAACTAAGTGTGGATATTTCTTTTCAAATGTTTTTCGAATAACATTCCTCATGGATTCAGGGTTTAAAAAACGACATATGCGGAATAAGGCTCCTAGCATAGCAGTATTCACTTTTGTTTTTTCTTCAACGGCAATGCCAAGTGCATCAACGATGGCCAATGTACCATAGTTTAGTTTCAAGTCTGTTTTCACGTCATCAAAATCTCTAGTCGAATTAACCAATACAATACCGTCACCAGTTAAACCGCTTACGACATCAACCATTTTATATAAAGCCTCGTGAAAAACCCCAATTACATGAGGTTGCTCTATTGGACTATGGTCTCTAATGGCGACTTCAGCATCGCAAAAGCGGATAAAGCTCTTGACTGGTGAGCCTTTCTTTTCTGATCCATAGGAAGAAAAGTTTGAACCATTCAACCCGTGCCCAAGTACACCAGATTCAGCTAACATTTTTCCGGCTAAGTTCGCACCTAATCCTCCGATAGATTCCAATCGTATTTCAAAAAAACCCAACTCATTTTTAACAGGTAAAATTGACATAAGCTCCTCCCAAAACGATACGTAATTGTTTAAATTTTAAGGCAATGAGCCATTTTACGCTGTGATAAATATCAAACAATTGCATCTTTTTTATGAAACAGCTACCTTTTTTTATGATTTTTCCTCTAAAACTAAGCGAAATCCGTTATATAACAGGTGAATTTATGTACTAAAACAGAAAAGGAAGAGGGTTGGCAAAAAGTGTCAGGTTTTATGACTAGAAAAAAAGGGTAAGAAATAGTAGACTTTCGGGAGGAGGATAAGATGAAAAAACGAGACTACTACTTTGATAATGCTAAATTTATTTTAATCTTTTTTGTTGTGTTTGGGCACTTAATCCAATCGTTCATTCAAGACCACCATACGGTCTATACTATATACAAAACGATATACACCTTTCATATGCCAGCTTTCATTCTCATCTCAGGCTACTTTGCTAAAGGATTTCAGAAGGAAGGCTATTTACGGAAAATTTCCTTTAAACTAATTATTCCTTATTTAATTTTCCAACTAATCTATTCGATTTTCTATTTCTTTTTAGATTCTAAAGAGACTTTTGTTGTGGACCCATTTGATCCCCATTGGTCACTTTGGTTTTTAATCAGTCTTTTCTTTTGGAATCTATTTTTATTTGCTTTTACGAAAGTAGATAGGAAAATTGCCCTTACATTTGCTGTTATTCTCAGTTTACTTGTTGGGTATGTAGATTGGATGACGAATTATTTAAGTCTCTCAAGGACATTTGTATTTTTCCCACTCTTTTTACTTGGGTTTTATTTAAAAAAGGAGCATTTTAAAGTTCTTACAAGTGCACCGTTCCGAGCAGCATCATTTGTTCTATTTGCTATCGTCTTCACTGGTTTTTATGTAGCACCTGATATGAACTATCAATGGTTATTTGGATCAAAACCTTACGAAGCATTAGGCGCAGAAATCTATACTGCACCTATGATGAGATTGGGGCTTCTTTTGCTTAGTACTTTACTGGTTCTTGCCTTTTTCTCACTCATTCCTAAGAGGCAATTATTCTTTACTCCCTTTGGGAAAAATACACTTTACGTCTATTTGCTTCACGGATTTATTGTTCAGCCATTTCGCCATAGCGAAGTACAAGATTATTTTTATAATATGGAAACCTTCTTTCTGCTTCTATTAATTTCATTTGTTATTACGGTGTTGCTATCTAGTAAGCTTTTTACGACCTTTGCACAGCCTTTAATAGAACTAAAGATGTCACGCATGAAGCAATTCCTTACAAAATTTCAGCAATATATAGAAAAAAGGAAGCTCAGTCATTAAGACTTCAGCTTCCTTTTTTTCTATGCATATGTATGTTATGTTTTCCCTTCTCTCTATTTGGAGAAAATATGATAAAATATACTGATTGTATAAAGAAACACAAAGGAGCAAAAGATGAAAGTTATTGCAGCAACACTTAACGCAAAATTTATTCATACAAATATAGCTATTCGTTATCTTAAAGCTTATGCTGAACCTGAATTTGAAGTCGAGCTTTCTGAATATACGATCAAGGATCCCACTATGAATATTGTGACAGACCTTGTCCAAAGAAAGCCGGATGTAATTGGATTTAGCTGTTATATATGGAATATTGAAGAAACAATAAAAGTCATTAGTATGATTAAAAAAATTAATCCTTCGATTCAAATTGTTGTAGGTGGTCCCGAAGTAACTTATGATGTGATGGAATGGATGGGAAAAGTACCTCAATTTGATTTTATCGTCATTGGTGAAGGTGAGGAAACATTTAAAAATCTCCTTCAGCAGCTAGACTCTGAGAAAGATTTTCATCAAGTGGCTGGAATTTCCTACCGCAGCGAAACAGGAGAAATCAAACTAAATCCACAGCGTCATAAGCTCGATTTACGTGAACTTCCTTCTCCATACCGTTTTAAAGAGGATATCGAACACCTAGGAAAACGAGTGTCGTATATAGAAACTAGCCGTGGATGTCCTTTCAGTTGTCAATTTTGCCTTTCTTCTATTGAAGTAGGTGTACGATATTTTGATCGGGAAAAAATTAAAGAAGATATCCGTTATTTAATGAAAAATGGTGCAAAAACTATTAAGTTTGTTGACCGTACCTTTAACATTAGCCGTAGTTATGCTCTAGAAATGTTCCGTTTTCTTATAGACGAACATTTACCTGGCACAGTCTTTCAATTCGAAATTACTGCTGATATCATGCGACCTGAGGTTATCGAATTTCTTAACCAAGAAGCACCTCCAGGGTTATTCCGCTTTGAAATTGGTGTTCAATCTACAAATGATTATACAAATGAGCTTGTGATGAGAAAACAAAACTTTGAGAAGCTTACTCGTACCGTAACGATGGTTAAAGAAGGCAAGAAAATTGATCAGCATCTTGACTTAATTGCGGGGCTCCCTGAAGAAGATTATGATACGTTCAAAAAGACCTTTAATGATGTATTTGAGATGAGACCTGAGGAATTACAACTAGGTTTCTTAAAAATGCTAAGAGGTACTGGTTTGCGTTTACGAGCCGCAGACCATCAATACATTTATATGGACCAGTCACCTTATGAAATACTAGGTAATAATGTTTTATCCTTTGATGATATTATTAAAATCAAACAAGTTGAAGACGTGCTTGAGAAGTATTGGAATGATCATCGTATGGACCATACGATCGAATATTTAGTTACGAACTCCTTCTCTTCTCCCTTTGAATTTTTCCAACAATTTGGGTCTTATTGGGAAGATAGAGGATGGTCTAGAATTGGCCACCAGCTTGAAGATTTATTTAAGCGTTTGTTTGACTTTATCAAATTCATAAATCTTCCTGACCAAGATATCATCTTAAGCTTAATGAAAATAGACTATTTGGAGAATGCAAAATTTAAACCACGAAAATCCTGGTGGGAAGATCGCCTGGAGAAGGATGAGAGATCGGCACTATATCACCTGTTTCTTGAGGAGCCTCACCTATTAGGAGAAGACTTCGCTGCTTTAGAGATTAAAGAAAAGGAGCTTTACAAGCATTCCATTGTAGAAGAACTTTCTTTTGACTATCAAGAATATATGCAAACAGGAGTATTTTTACGAGGAAAAACTAGTCTGTTAGCATATTTTGAACCAACTAAGCAACAATCACTATTATTCGGAACAAAAAAATGATAAGAAAAACTAAGGAGGGCTTTTAAGCACCTCCTTAGTTTTTCTTATTTTGCTTTTTCTTTTTGCCTTGCTTTTTTTCACTATTCATTAGTGGGACTTCATAATGTTTTGCTGCATTGATATCACCAAACTCACTTCCAAATTCAACATTTGGTGTTTGTTTTTTATTTTTCATTATGATCTACCTTTTCTTCCTTGTTTAGAATTTCGATTAAATCCCTTCATCGTGTTCTCATCAGAAGTGAATTCTGCTGAGAATTCAGATTCATTTACATTTTTCTTAGGTGTTTTGCTATATTTTACAGCTGCATCTCGCTCTGCTTTTCTTTTAGCCATTTTTCATTCCTCCTTAATGGAATTACATATATTTTTCACTCTTCTTTCATATTTCAATCTTCCTTTTTTTGTCTTCATTTTCTACTAATAAAAAACCTCTGGAAACAAAATATAAAAGAAAAAGGGATGAATGCTATGAGCAAAAAAAGAAAAAAGATGGAAGAAAATTATTCAATTGACGGGACATTACCACATCAAATAAACTCTCCTGACTTCAAGGGAACAGGCATAACCATTCAACCACCATTTATTAACTCTCAAGGGGTTGTTATCGGAGATAGCCAATATGCTTCCCCTAATTCGCCATTAGAACAATGGAGTGAGGATACAGATCCTGCCATTATGTCCGGAGACGAATGGGTACATCCAACAAACGATATTGGTTGGAATACAAGTGAAAATAGAGACCTTGTGGAAAGTAAGAAAAAACCGAAGGGATACCCTTTTATGCACCCTACAAAAGATGTTAGCCATGGGAAAGATTAATACCATATCTCCCTAAAATACGAAAACTTACCACTTATGTAATTAAGGCATTACTTGCATACTACACTTACAGAGATGATTTCTCTGTAATTACTAAAAAAAGGAGCTGAGATTATGGCAAGAAATAGTAACAAGCTTTTAGTTCCAGGCGTGGAGCAATTTTTAGATCAAGTTAAATACGAAATCGCTCAAGAATTCGGCGTTACGTTAAGTGGAGATACAGTATCAAGAGGTAACGGGTCAGTTGGTGGAGAAATTACAAAGCGACTTGTAAAACAAGCACAGGCACAAATGTCAGGTCGTAATTTTTAAAAAAACTTCATATAAATGGCAAAAAGCCTCCGCATTATTTGCGGGGCTTTTCTTCTTTATTACCATTATTTGTTTTTTCTTGTTTCTTAACTGAATTCATATTTTTTTCATTTTTTTTTATTTCATTTTTTTGTTGTCCGGGATTGTTTTGATTAGAATTACCATTTCCAGAGTTTTGTTGTTGATTCAGCTCATCTTTTTGAGCATTTGGATTGGCGTTTCCATTCCCATTATTATTAGCTGCAGGTATATTTGTTGTATTGTTATTTGGTTCAGTCACGCTTGGAGCAGGTGTTTCTACGGATGTCTCCTCTTGCTTCAAGTTATCTTCTTTCTTTTCCTTTACTTTCTCTTTTGCTTGCTGAGATTTGTATTTACCGACAGAAACTCCTTGTTCTTTTGCCTCTTTTCTTTCTTCAGCAGTCGCTTGAACATCGGCAATTTCCACTTCAGTTTCTTTCTTTAATGAATCAATCACTTGATGTAGTTTTTCATCTGTTTTGTTTATTTGAGTACCAGCAAAGACCGTCCCAACGACAATTTCCTGCGTTTCAGAATTTACTTCCTCGTTTTCAATACTAGATAAGATTTCAGATGATACTTTATCAACTTGCTCATTTTTCCAATCAATGTCAGCAATAACTTCTTTACCGCTCTCGTTATAAGCAATCACGTCTATCACTTCAAGATCTTTATTTACAGCAAGTTCAATGCTTGATTCTCCATCTATCGACATATAAGCATAAACTTCGTTATCCCCTCTAGATGGAATGAAAGTAAATATAAGAAGAAGAGAAGCTGCGACAAGTATGCCTGCTGTTTTTTTATGAAAAACCTTGCTCCATCCATTAATAAAACTTTCTTTCTCAACCGGAACAAAGGAGATTTCTTGTCCTATTTGATAATTCCTATTTTGTTTAGGCGCCTTTAAAAATTCACCTTCGGGGGTTAATAATGTTAAAAAACGATCATTAACTTCCATTATGATTCCTTGTTTCACGTTTCCAACACCCCTTTGACATAATCCTGTAAATATAAATAATCGTTCATTAAGATAATAGATATAGCAATAATATATTTTCGATTCCGCTCGATCGTCTTCCTGCTAACACTTACAGAATCCTCAATTTGTTTGATTGGGAGTCTCTTTTTCTCTACTAAAATTTGCTTGATCTCTTCATTAGAAACAATTTCCTTGGCAACTAGCATGGCGTTTTTTCTTGCATCCGCATGCTTTGGAGAGTTCTCTACTAAATCTTTAAAAGACAGATCAAATTCCGTTAGAAGCTTTGAGAAATGCATGATTTCTTGCCTTCTTAACTCTTCGTCCGTTTTCTTGTAGTACTCCTCTAGGGACATATTTGCTTCTAGACTAGTCTGAGCAACCTCTTCATCAGTTTCCTCAAATCCATTAACATCCATTGAAAGATTTTGATGCTTGATTTGCTGACGTATATAATCTATTACTCGCCTTTTTATAATAACCTCTGCAAAACTAAGCAGGGAGCTGCCTTTATCTGAACTATACTTTTGTATCGCTTCATTAAATGCAATTAATCCGATGCTAAACTCATCGTCTGTTTCACTAATATATCTTTTACAAACGGAAGATACTGACTTTGCAATAAAGGGTTTATATTGATGAATGAGTTCATTTTGAAGACCTTGATCTCCATTTTGAATGGCAAAAACAGTCTCTTCTAATGTGCGTTTTTTCTTTTTTGGTAAAAATAATAAACCTAACAACAGCTTCACCTCACTTATCACCATATATCATACGATACTTTGTTGGGATTTTTAAGGGTAAGCTTTTGGAAAAAAGAGAGCCATTTTAAAAATGGCCTCTTTTTATGAAGATATGTTAGTTCTTGCCGTTTCCTTTTTGTTCACTTGCTTTTGAATTCTGCTGAGTATTCGGCTTATTTACTTGTTCTTTTTCAGCCTTTTTCTCCTGTTTTACCACTTGCTTCTCAGCTTTCTTTTGAGCTTGATCAACTTTAACTTGGTTTGTTACCTTTGCAGCTGGAGCAGGAGTCGTTACTGCCTCAGTATTTTCTTCGATAACCTCTTCCTCAGTAGTTGTTTCATCTACAACTGTTAAATCTGTTTCTTCAGTTGTTGTTTCATCTTCAGTTTCAACTGTAGTCACATCTTCACTTTCTTCTTCAGAAGCTTTTTCTTCAAGTTTAGCCATTTTTTCAGCTAGCTTAACATAGCTTTTTTTGATGTTCTTCTCAAGAGCAGCTTTTGCTACAGGATTTTTTACTTTTTCCATATTAGCCTTTAATGAAATGATATTTTGAGCAATTTGCTTTTCTACTTCTTCCGTTTCTTCAACTACTTCTTCATCATTCTCAATAATTTCAATTGTTGCATCTACATCTTCTTCTGTTGCTTCTGTAGAATCAACCTCTTCTTCTGTTGTTTCCTCAGTTTCATCTGTATTTTCACTTACTGTCTCTTCAGCAACGGATAAATTTTCTAAAGCTTCTTCCATTACAGCTAAAGCCTCTTCCTCTTGTCCTGCTGAGAATAATGCTTCTGCTTCTGCTAATCTTTCTGTTGCGAATTCAGCTAGTAACTTTGCTTCCTTTACATCATCAAAAGTTAAGATTAATTGGATTTTTTCTAATGCCGTTTTTGCAAAATAGAAGAAATCTCCTGGTAATAGCTCTGGCTCTTCTACTTCGTTTGTATTTTCATCAACGAGTGCGTCATCTAAAGAAATAACTTCTTCGTTTGTTACTGTTTCTTCAACTACTTGCGACTCAATGTTCTCATTTTCTTCTGCTAATGCAGTTGTTGCTGTTAATGAAAGTGAACCTGCTAAAACAAAAGCAAAGGCACTTTTAGTAATTTTGTTAAGATCGAAAATAGTATGTTTGTTCATTTCATTCACCTCAGTTGTATTGTAAGAAGCGGCCGCTATCTTCTAGTCACTAAATACCTACGAGCAACATGTGAATGCTATGGGGGTGTAAAGGTAGAAAAAACAAAAAAAGTTCTAACAAAAAGTTAGAACTTCACTTTTGGTACTTTTGCTCTTAATATTAAGTATCTGATTACGAAACCAATAAGCAATCCAGGCACCAAAAAAATCATAGGAAGAAAGATTGGTCCAAATACGACACCAAAAAGCTTCACTTTTTTTGATAACATCAACCCGACCGTAACAAAATAAGCTCCGAAGGCAAAAGGAAGATAAGAGTATTCCTCCGTTTCTGGCATTGCAGCTCGGTATGCATCCCACATAGCGAACATATAAAGACAAGGGTAAAACATCAGCCATTGATAATCAAGTACTGCAAATGCTTTATCTATCTCCCATAAAAAACTTAACATAATGGCCTCATTAAAATTACTCATTACATTAACAACAAACTCAAGTAGTACAAATAGTACCCCTTTCACGTAGCTTCCACTAAGAAGCTGACTAAATCCAGGCAGCGCAATACTCCACAATACAGCTTCTAACTTCCCTTGTTTTTTCATCCTAATCACCAGCTAATTTTCATTACTTATAGGTTGTACGAAATAAAGAAGAATTATCACTTGAACATGCAAGACTTTTCCTACATTTTTCGACATTAGGCATTATTTCCATTAGTTTTCGAAATTCCTCTATCAAAAAGGCTATATACAACTGGGATAACAAACAATGTTAAGAACGTCGAACTGATTAATCCACCAATCACCGTAATCCCCATAGGCTGATTAATTTCTGTACCATCTCCTATACCAAGCGCAAGCGGAATAAGTCCCAAAATCGTTGTCAAAGCGGTCATTAGAATGGGACGAAACCGTTCTTTTACAGATATTACAATTGCCTCAGCGGTTTCCATTCCTTGATTCTTCTTTTGATTGATATAGTCTATTATTACAATTGCATTGTTAACGACAATCCCTGCTAGAACAATCACTCCAATGATAACGGTCAAGCTAATTGGCGTGTTTGTAATGGTCAGAGCGAGGGCAACTCCTATAACCATTAACGGAACCGTAAACATAATAACAAGTGGATATTTCAAGGACTCAAATTGCGCCGCCATAACGAGATACACAAACGTAATAGCCAGGACAAATGCTAATAACAACTGATTTAACGCACTATCAAGCAATTCACGATCCCCACTAAAAACAACTTCTGTTTCATCTGCTAGTTTCAGGTTTTCAATCTCTCGATCCACTTTTCTTGAAATAAAACCGAGATTCGTCGTGTCTTTATACTTTACAGTAAATTGAACAGCAGCCTGTTGGTTAATTCTTTCTATTTTGACAGGTCCATATCCACGGCTAATATTGGTAACATCACCTAACTCAATATAGTTTCCAGCAGGGTTTTTTATTAGCAGTTCTTTTATGCTTTCCATACTTTCGCTTACGCTTTTATCATATTCAACAATTACTCGATAGATCTGTGAGTTGTCATCTACTATTTGGGTGGCAACACTTCCACGAGTTACGTTATTTACAATCATCGCAACTGCAGCTGGTGTCAAGCCTTGCTTTAATGCTTCCTTTCGATTCACCGTGATCTGAATTTCTTCTAGTTGTTCCATTAAGTCTGTTGTAACCTCATTTACTTCACTCAGTTTGTTCAACCTTGCATAGATTTTACCAACCGATTCTTCTAGCCTCTCCTTTTTCGTGTCCAGAATACTGAAGGTAAGGGTATTGGGATTCGACCCAGTAGTTGACTGCATATTAAATGATAGTTTAGCTGTTTTATTCGTGGATTTTGCTGCCGCTTCAATTGATTCCTTTACGTCATCCGCAAATTGAAAGATGGATTGTGTACGTTCATTAAGCGGTTTCATTTTTACGTACATCTCTGCTTCATTCGCGTTTCTTGCTCCTCTGAAGGAGCCCTCCTGTGTTGTTCCAATTAGGCTAACAAATGTCTCAACATCCGATTCCTTTTTAAGCTCCTTTTCAATGGAAGTTAGTACTTTTTCTGTTTCTGACAATGCCATTCCATTTCCTAACTTGACACGAATGGTAAAAAATCCTTCGTCCGTTTTCGGTAAAAACTGCATACCTACAGTTGTTAAACTAAACACTCCTCCAACTAATAACAAAGTCGAAATGATTAAAACAAATATTCGATTATTTAAACACCATCTCACTCCCCTTTCAAGCCTTAGAACAACATAGGAACTTTGTCTTTCCTTCTCAGCATTATGTATAGATGCCTTTAATAACCTACTTGCTAGCATAGGAACTACAGTTAACGATACTAACAACGACGCTATTAAGCTAAACGAAATGGTCACAGCAAATTCTTTAAAAAGCTCTCCAATAATTCCTGTAATAAAAACAACTGGTAAAAAGACAGCAACTGTTGTAAGAGTAGAAGCTGTGATGGCCCCACCTACTTCTTGTGAGCCAACACGAGCCGCTTCCTTTGCATTCTTGCCCAACGCCAAGTGACGATTAATATTTTCAATGACCACGATGGAGTTGTCCACCAACATTCCAATCCCTAATGCTAGTCCTCCAAGAGTCATAATATTAAGCGTATAATCCGAAAAATACATTAATACAAAGGTGAAAATAACTGAATACGGAATAGAAACACCGATAATCAGTGGACTTTTTACATTTTTTAAAAAGAAAAAAAGAACTACCATTGCAAATAGGCCACCAAGGAGTAAGGAAGTTGTTATATTTCCTATGGCTTGTTTTATGTATTCCCCTTGATCAAATATAATATCTGACTGAATATCTTGATATTTTTCCTTATTCAACAGTTTCTTTAATTCTTGAACAAATGCTCTAGATACTTCTGCCGTATTCGCATCAGATTGCTGAAGAACACTAAGAAGCACAGAAGGATTTTCATTTGTGCGGGTAATGGTACGATCATCCTGATTTTCTAGTTTTACATCACTTACATCACGTAACTGTATCTCATCACCCGTTAAAGGATTCATTGACACCGTTAAATTTTGTAATGTGTCTATAGAATCAAGGGTGGATATAATTCTTGTCGTTAATTGCTTACCTTCAGTTAAAATCGGGTTACCCGGCATCGAAATATTATTAGCCTGAATCAAATCGACTATATCGCTTTGACTTAATGAGTACGCCTTTAATTTTTCCTGATCAAGTTCAACCTTTACTTCCTTTGCAGAGGTTCCAGATAAATTAACGCTCGCAACTCCATCCACTTTTGTTAACTCCAGTTCTAATTCCTGGGCTAACTGTCTCAACATCTCCTCATTCTCATCCGCACTTAACGATAGTTGAATTACAGGAAACTGAGAAGGGTCAAATTTTAAGAACCTAGGCTTTTCTGCATCGTCTGGGAGAGTTGTTAAATCAATGCGTTGAATTATTTCATCCTGTATTTCATCAATATGTGTCGTCCAAGAAAATTGAAGAAGGATAAAATTTGCGCCTTCCTGTGAGGTTGAGGTGAGAGTTTTTATACCAGGCAGAGTGGCTAAGTTACTCTCCAGTGGTTTTGTTATTTTTTCTACAATCTCCTCAGGACTTGCACCTGGATAATTCGTTACTACCACACCTACAGGAGGTTTTATCTCCGGTATTAGCTTTAATGGGATATTCACTAACGAAACGATTCCTAGAATCAGCACTAAGAACATCGTGACAATTGTAAAGACTGGTCTTTTTATAGCATATTCGCTAATCTTCATTCCATCGCTAACTCCTCTCAAACCCTACAGATTCAGCCGACTAAAGGCTTTTATGCCCATATTATAAAGAAGCAAAATATCGTATGCAAATAAGCGCTGGATTCAAACTCTCCTACAAAAAAGCTTCCCCATTATTGGAGAAGCTTGCATAAAAAGTATTCTTATAGTTGTAGATTTATATATTGATCCCCTGCTTTTGGTTTTCCAATAAAATACCCTTGAGCTAGATTCATCCCGAGGTCTCTACACAACTCTAGTTCTTCCATTCTTTCAATTCCTTCTGCCAGAACTTCAATATTTAGATCTTGTGCAACTTGTTGAACTTCCCTTAAAAACTTTTGTTTTTGCCTATCCTGATCGCAGTGGTCAATATAGCTTCGGTCAATTTTTACATAATCGGGATGTAGCAGTTCTAGCATGTCTATTGTAGAAAAGCCTGAGCCTACATCATCAAGGGCCACCTTCATCCCCTGTTTTTTGTAAGTGATAAACACCTTTTGCAAATGTTCAACATCTTCGATTTTCTCTGTCTCTACAACCTCAAACACTAAATCTGATGGATCAATTCCATATTTATTAACTAGATGAAAGGTATGTTGTAGACAAAATTCCGGATTATAAATGGTCGATGGTAAAAAATTAATAAAGCTTTTGATCCCTTTTTTTATATACTTTCTACGAGTCTGTATGGCCACCTCTCTTGCCCTTTGGTCGAGCATCGATAGTAGCCCTGTTTTTTCTGCCACCTGAAATAGCTGTCCTGGTGGCATTTGGTTCATGCCATTGGTACGTAAAAGAGATTCAAATGCAAATAATTGGTTGTTCTGTAAATCGATGATTGGTTGTATATGTCCAATTAACTCCCCAGTTTGAATTACTTGAACAATATCCCGATTTTTTACTCTCTCTAATAAAACAGGTAAAGACGTCAATAATATTGGTTTTACCCTTTCACTCGATAAAGCTGCTTTTACTTCCGGACGATTTTTCAGATCTATAGTCAGTGTTTTTAAATAGTCTTCTAATTCTTGAAACGAAGAGTATTCATACTCAGTAAAAGTACTCTCATTATTCATTCCCTCGATAAATAAGTACCCTGAGGTATCAATTTTGTAACTAACTCCGCATTCGGTACATTTTTTCATAGAAGCTCCTCCAGGTCTTAAGAATCAATACTATTATACCAAAAGTAGAGTTTTTTCCTATAAAAAAGAAGCCCTCAAAAGACGAGGACTTCTAGGTACTTATTGGTAATCATCCATAGGATTATAAAGTGTAATGTCTGGATTTTTTTCTTGGAACCAGCGAAGAGCAAAATCGTTTTCGAAAAGAAATACTTTCTTATCGTAGCGATCCTTTACTAATAGGCTTCGACTGCTAGAAAGATTTTCATTAATTTCTTCATTTTCAACCCAACGGACAATTTTTGAACCTAATCTTTCCATTAATACTTCTGCGTTGTACTCGTTTCTCATCCGATGCTCAAACACCTCAAATTGGAGTTGACCAACGGCCCCTAACAAATAATCATCTGTTCGAACCGTACGGAAGAGCTGAATGGCACCTTCCTGAACGAGTTGCTGAATTCCTTTATGAAAAGACTTCTGCTTCATTACGTTTTTAGCAGAAACCCGAACAAAGAGTTCAGGAGTAAATTGAGGAAGCTTTTCGTATTGAAAGTTGTTTTTTCCAACTGTCAATGTATCTCCAATTTGATACGTACCTGGATCGTACAAACCAATAATATCTCCACTAACCGCTTCATCAACCGTGTTTCTGTCATCAGCCATAAACTGTGTTGATTGAGAAAGCTTCATTGGCTTTCCTAAGCGTGGAATATTGACTGTCATCCCTCTTTCAAATTTCCCTGAACATACACGTAAAAAGGCAATTCTGTCCCTGTGAGCAGGATTCATATTTGCTTGAATCTTAAAAATAAAGCCTGAGAAATCCTCTGATAATGGATCAATTTTCCCTTCTGTAGATTCCCGAGCTTGAGGTGCAGGAGCAAATTGAAGATAGGTTTCTAGAAAAGTCTGAACACCAAAGTTCGCTAAGGCGCTACCAAAGAATACAGGTGTTAGTTCCCCATTTGCTATTCTTTCACGAGAAAATTCATTTCCCGCTTCATTTAATAGCATAATTTCCTCCAACGTTTGGTCATATAAGGAGTATTGCTTTAGTCTATGATCTCCTTCTATTTCTCCATCTTCATTTAATGTAATAAATCGTTCTTCCTCTTCCACACGGAATTGTTCAATTCGCTTGTAGAAACGGTCATATATACCGAGAAATTCTTTCCCCATTCCGATCGGCCAGTTCATCGGATATGATTCTATCCCCATAACCTCTTCTAGCTCAGCTAAAAGTTCTAATGGAGATTTCCCCTGACGATCAAGCTTATTGATAAAGGTAAAAATCGGAATACCTCTCATTCGACACACTTTAAATAACTTTAAGGTCTGCTCCTCAATCCCTTTTGCTGAATCGATAATCATGACCGCACTATCAACAGCTGTAAGAGTACGATACGTATCTTCACTGAAGTCTTGGTGACCTGGTGTATCAAGAATATTCACTCTACAGTCATTATAATCAAATTGCATTACACTCGACGTAACGGAAATACCACGTTGTTTTTCAATTTCCATCCAATCGCTCGTTGCAAACTTACCCGTTTTCTTTCCTTTTACAGTTCCCGCATCACGAATCGCTCCACCAAATAACAATAACTTTTCTGTTAATGTTGTTTTCCCAGCATCCGGGTGGGAAATGATCGCAAATGTGCGACGCGATTGTACATCATCTTTAAAATTTTTTGCCATTATGAAATTCCTTTCTTTCCTTACACAAATTCATCCATAACTTCAATCTTATCGTGACTGTATGAAGTTTGCAATGTGTTCTTTACAAAAGCAATAACAAACCTATCATTATGTTCATTTATTCAAGAAAGTTCTTCCTTTTCAAGAAAATAATTTCTGCTATAATGAGATAGAAATGAAACTAAATAGGTAAGAATTGTAGGGGGACCGGTGAAGACCGGTTGAGAGTGCATCCAATAGATGCTGACCCTTTGAACCTGATCTGGATGATACCAGCGTAGGGAACATATTCTTTAGACAATAAATTTGTTTAAACATATGCGCCCGGTTCAAAAACTGGGCGTTTTTTTGTCGTCTAGAGGTTCAGGTCATGTCCCTACTTTTACCATTGGAGGAGAAGGTAATGAAAAAGTGGATAGCTGCATTTGCAGCTTCTGTATTACTCGCAGGATGTTCAGGAACAAATGAACAACAAACAGAACAGGAGGAATCAAGCGCTGACTTAAAAAAAGTGACTGTCGTTCTTGATTGGACTCCAAATACAAATCACACAGGGCTATATGTTGCAAAAGAAAAAGGCTTTTTTGAAGAGGAAGGTCTTGATGTGACCATTCAGATGCCTGGAGAGGCTGGTGCTGACCAACTTGTTGCTTCTGAGAAAGCAGACTTTGGTGTAGGTTATCAAGAGGGCATTACACAGGCTAGAGTCCAAGGGGTACCGCTTGTTTCTATAGCTGCGGTCATTCAACACAACACATCTGGTTTCGCATCACCGGCATCTAAAAATATTCAATCTCCTAAGGATTTTGAAGGAAAAACATATGGTGGTTGGGGTTCACCTGTTGAAGAATCCGTCATCGACTCACTTATGAAGCAGGAACAAGCAGATGTAGAAAAGGTGAATATTGTAAACATAGGCGATGCGGACTTCTTTACCGCTGTTGAACGTGATATTGACTTTGCATGGATATACTACGGTTGGACAGGCGTGGAAGCGGAATTACGAGGAGAAGACATAAATATGGTCTATCTAACCGATTACTCCGAAAAGCTAGACTATTATACACCTGTGTTAACAACTAGTGAAAACATGATTAACAACGATCCAGAAACAGTAAAAGCTTTTGTTAAAGCGGCTTCAAAAGGCTATGAATTTGCTATCGACAATCCTTCCGATGCGGCGGACGTCCTAATCAAAGCTGCTCCTGAGCTTGACGCAGAGCTTGTTAAGAAAAGTCAGGAATGGCTTGCTACCAAATATCAAGACGATGCAGACCAATGGGGTGAGCAACGTTTAGAAGTATGGGAAAACTATGCTTCTTGGATGCTTGAAAATGGGTTGCTAGAATCAGAGTTAGATGCAGAAAAAGCCTTTACAAATGAATTTTTACCACAATAGGAGTTGGTCATATGGCAAACGCGCTTGTTAGTATACAAATTATCCCTAAGACAAAAAACGGTGAAAATGTGATTCCTTACGTAGATGAAGCAATAGCCATTATTGATGCGTCAGGAGTAAAGTATGAGGTTCATCCCTTGGAAACAACTATGGAGGGTGATCTTCAGGAACTTTTTGCAGTGATTTCGAAAATGAATGAAAAGATGATTGAAATGGGAAGCAGCAATGTTATTTCGCAGGTGAAGATTCTTTATCAACCATCTGGAATAAAAATGGATACACTTACGGAGAAATATCGTTCATGATAAAAAAACTACAAAAAGGGTGGAGACCAATTTTTGTTCTCCTCCTTTTATTCATTGGATGGGAATTCACCGCAAGAATGACTCAAGTTCCATCTTGGCTGCTCCCAACTCCATCACAAATTTTTAACGAACTCATAAATGGTTGGAGCAGTGTCTCTGTACATCTTATATCCACCATTCAGCTTATTTTACTAGGTTTTGTTTCTGGGGTTACCGTAGGTCTGTTAACTGCCTTTATTTTACATAATATCCCTTTTTTAAAAGAATCTTTATATCCGCTTCTCATTTTATCGCAAAATATACCCATTATCGTACTTGCTCCACTTCTTGTTATATGGTTCGGCTTCGGCCTATTACCAAAATTAATTGTAATCACTCTGGTTTGTTTCTTTCCAATAACGATTTCAGCCATGGATGGATTTCGCCAGGTTGCTCCAGAGCTCTTCCATTATATGCAAATGGCAGGAGCAACAAAACGACAGTTATTTTGGAAACTCGAGTTTCCGTTTGCCCTTCCCTCGATCTTTTCAGGGCTGAAAATTTCAGCGACATACAGTGTCATGGGAGCGGTTATATCTGAATGGTTAGGATCAGAAAATGGTATTGGAGTCTATATGACACTCTCTTCCTCATCGTTTCGAACAGATCGCGTGTTTGTTGCCATATTTCTCATTATGGCATTAAGTTTGTTATTTTTTATCATGATTAATTGGTTGGAGAGATTTATTATTCGTTGGAAAGCTGAGGGGAAAAATCGTGGAGCATCTTGAATTACAAAATGTATCTTTTTCTTATCGAGATAAACAAATTTTACATGATCTCAACCTCTTTATTAAGAACGGGGAGTTCGTAACGATTCTTGGTCCCTCCGGAAGTGGGAAAAGTACGATTTTCCAGTTAATCGGTGGCCTGGAGGCTCCACATGCAGGGTCCATTATACTCGAAGGAAATGACATTACAGGTAACAGAGGACATATTAGTTATATGCCCCAAACCCCTTCCTTACTACCTTGGAGAACAATCATTCAAAATGTCGTTCTTGGCCAAGAGCTGAAAGCTAAAAAGGATTACGAAACGGCTATGGAGATGCTGCGGAAAGCGGGGCTACTGGAGTATAGAAATGCTTTTCCTCACGAACTTTCAGGAGGTATGAAACAAAGGGTTGCATTTTTACGGGCACTGTTAAGTCCCCAGCCCATCATATGTTTAGATGAGCCATTTTCAGCTTTAGACGAGTTAACTCGTCAGGAAATGCAGTTATGGCTACTTTCGATTTGGGATCAGTATAAAAAAACAATTATTTTTGTTACCCATAATATAGAGGAGGCACTCTTTCTTTCCGACCGAATACTCGTATTATCCAATAAACCTGCAAGAATCAAACAAGAGGTTGTTGTTCCCTTCTCGCGACCAAGAAACGAGGAAATGATGTTCTCCGGAGAATTTCTTCGTTACAAAAAATTGATTCATGATTTTTTAAAAGAAAAGGTTGATCAAAAATGAGGAAAATAATAGACTGCCACTTACATCTAGATAAGTACCTAGATGAAGAGATTCATACGATGATGGAGACACTTGACGAAGTTGAAATGCTCATAAGCGTTTCCTATGACTTAGAATCCTGTAAAAGAAATGCTTATCTTTCAAGGATATACCCTCATGTCAAAACAGCGTTTGGATTTCACCCTGAGCAAGCAATAGGCTCAGACGAAGAAATGGCAGACCTTTTTCAATGGGTGTACACACATTTCGATGAGATGATAGCGGTTGGAGAGGTTGGCCTCCCCTTTTACTTACGCTCTTCCACTTCCTGGAACTTCTCTCTGGAACCATATCTAGAACTTCTTGAAGAGTGGGTAAAGATGGCTAGCAAGAAAAACTTGCCTATCTCGCTTCATGCAATTTATGATGACGTGCCAACCGTTTGCTCTCTGTTAGAAAGGCATAGTATTAAAAATGCTCATTTCCACTGGTTTAAAGGAGCAGACACAGATATGGATCGAATCATTCAAAACGGACACTTCATATCGCTTACTCCTGACCTTTTTTACGAAGAAGAAATTCAACATATCGCTAAGCGTTTTCCCCTTTCACAGATGATGGTGGAAACAGACGGTCCTTGGCCCTTTGAAGGACCGTTTAGCGAAAGAATGACACACCCCAACATGATTCATCAAACAATAAGACAACTTTCTGAATTGAAAGCTATCTCAGTAGAAAAGACATATGAAACACTGTATGTAAATACAAAACACTTCTTTCGTTTATAAAGGAATGAAGGTGAGAAACCCCACCTTCATTCTTTTTTATTACCACTTAAAGCAAGCAGCACCAACGATGATTAATAGGATGAAAAGTACAACGATTAGCGCGAAGCCACCACCGTACCCAACTCCGCCAACTGCTGGGTAACCACAACCGCTGTGAGGATATCCGTATCCGTACATTTAAATTCCTCCCTTTTAATGTTTTAGTTAATTATTAATAACCGAAACCATAGCCCCAAGAAGCACCAATGATAATTAAAAGGATAAATAAAACTACTAGCAGAGCGAAACCTCCGCCGTATCCACCAAATGTTTCTGACATTTAAATTACCTCCTTAGTTGTAAGTCAATATATCCTATGTAAGAAACCCAAAATGTGCGAATAGTCAAACGCCCTTTTTTAGGTAAAAAGCGGAGGCGGCTTGTACAGGGGCGACAGGCATAAGACGCACTCCGCAGGAAATCCTGATTTCTGGAGGAGGGCGGCTTATGACCCGAGCCCCTAGCCGCTGGAGCTGGATTTCAAACTAGGTCAAGCTTTAATCCAAAACAAGAGCCTCCCCAAATGGGGAGGCTCTTGTTTCTACATGATCGGTCTCATTTCATAATTATTAATAATAGATTCTTTCATTTCAGCAAAATTATATTCGTATTGAATCTGATTTGGCAAGGGAAGTTCAATCCAACGATACAGACCAAATTGAGTGATTTGTTCTTTGTAAATTGGTCGACAATTTTCTAATACACTTACATTAAAGGATTCAAAACCATCCAATTGAACTACTTCTTTAAGTAATTCCCTTTTGATTTCGAGACTTGTTACTTCTTTCTCCTTTTTAGAAGGAAGATGAATAACAATTTTTTCATCCTTTATTTGCTCCAAAATCATTAATTTTGATCTAGAAAGCTTCTTTAGCATTCTATTAATTTTCCAAAGAGAGACACCATCAATCGTTTTAAAAATTAATGCCATATTTTTTTTCATCTTTTCCATTTCCTTTATTTCCTCATTTTCGTATGTATGCATAACATATCACAATTTGTCGATTAAAAAAATTGGACAATTGACCTAGCGAGTACTTGTCCTTTTCTTTTTCTTATTCGAGATCAGGACGTTTGTTGTATGTTTCTATCATACATTACCAATATTGATGTAAATTTACCGTCTATTATAATAAAAAACCATTCTAAAGTAGTTTAATAGATTTTATGAAAAAAGGAAACTTCCATCTTATTCCTGCATAGATTTAAAGGTAGATTGAAGTAAAGGCGGAGAACAAGTGTGAGTCAATTGAAGCGATACATGACGTATAAACCTTGGGTAAGTTTGAAAATTGTTTTTTTACTAGTTTGTCTCATCGTACTTTTTCTTTTAGTAGCAAAGCTTTTCGTTAATAATACTAACATCACCGATCAACCTAAGGAGGACGAACCAGGGGAAAAGATCATCATCATCTTACCGAGTGGAAAAAAAGTTTATACGTACGAAAACTTGATTGTATCTGAAAATGGAAAACTGTACTACAAAGGAGATCGATCAGAGCTTGATTTAACAGGCGGAATTGTCAAATATGAAGATTGGGAATAAAAACGAAAGCCATCTATCGATGGCTTTTCATATTTATATTTTATAGTTTACTTTAATAACATTTGCCTTTTTTAATGTATCGTAAACAATAACGATAGCCGGGCCTAAAAATAATCCAAGAAAACCAATAAGCTTAAAGCCTATATACAGACTTACTAAAGATGCTAGTGGAGAAATCCCGAGACTGCTCGAATATACCTTCGGCTCAATGATCCTTCTAATTACTGTGATTAACCCGAACAAAATAATTAAGCCTACTCCTAGCAATTGATTTTCCTGTAAAATTGCCACAATTCCCCAAGGAACTAAAACAGAGCCTGTACCCAAAATAGGTAATATATCAACAATGACTATTAATAATGATAAAAGAGTTTTATTTGAAACCCCTAAAATCCATAATCCTGTGAATGCCATCACAAAGGTAATTACACTTAAAAATAGCTGAGCCTTTATAAACCCAACCCCCGCCCATGTAAGCTGGTTAATGACAAGGGATGCTTTCTTTAAACTTCCCTCCGTTAGATGTCTTTTTATATTTTCTTTTAATCTAGGTAGCTCTAAAGAAAACAGGAATAAAGCAACCAAGTATACTAAAAATTCAATTAAAAAACCAGGAATGGCTGTTAATAAAGATATGATGGTTTCAAACATAGTTTGTAAGAAGGCATCTAAGGAAGCGATACTTGACTCTATTGTGTTTTCCATCGATTTCAACACTTCTCCTGGAAGTGTTTGTAAATATCTTTCTAAGCTACCCATTATTGGTAAAAGTGTACTCCGATAAAAATCCTTTACAAAAGTCGGAGTGCTCTCTGACAAACGAAGAGTTTGTTGAATGATTAGAGTAAAAAAGTGATAGCCAATGATTACTAAACCTAATATGTACGTTAAGAATGATGCTAATACAGCATGCACTCGTGCAATCCTAAGTTTATTTTTATAAAACTCAACTAATCCTTCTAAAAATATAGCTGTAACTAAAGCAAAAACTAATGGCAAACTATACGGCAGTATGAAAAAGCCAACACTGCACAAGATAATAACGATAAGAAGCTTTTTTAGCATGTATTTCTCTCCTACTTTCCTTCCATAGTATTAGTATACAGCGATTTTCATATGGAAAAAAGAGTTAACATGAAATAAATATAAAAGGACAATGACCTTTTCTAACAAATGATCATTTGTCCTTTTCCAATTAATTATATCTGCTTAGAAAACTGTGATAAATACTTATAATTTAAACGACTATGCTGGTGTATTAAGTGAGCAGATTTCGTGGCACCTGCTTTTCGCAATGTATTTAGGGCTTTAATCGTTTCTTCCGCTGTACCAATTCCAATTCCATGACCAAAATATTTATCTTCACCTAAAAATACAACATTTTCTCCTATCCAAACCGGATTATCATAATCTGGATTGAAAAAATACATTACATCCCCCGGAATAAAATCCGAGCCGACTTTTGTAATAATTCCTAGGTCCTCATCATAGCTCCAATCCCAAATGAGAAGATGATTAAAAAGCCCATTAAAAGATCTCTCGTCAATGGATTGAAGAACAGCATAATAAAATATTACAACAATGGCCGTCGAACATTCAAAACCGTACTCTGTCCCATTATGAAAAATATCTTTTATCGCATCGGAGGGCAATACATTTGGCTTAAGCATATAACCTCTTGATGTTTTCAACCAATACATGGAGTTGAACTTTGATGTTTGAAATATAGAAAATTCTACTTCACTTTCGTTCAATGCAATGGCACTATTCATCATGTTTTCTCGTAACATCAATTCAAACAAAAGCTCTTTATTATGAACATAACTATGCACTTCACTACTGTTCTTTAAGTAGTGAAAAATTTCTGCTTGTTTGCTGGATAATTGAAAAGGGGGTATCTCTACATTCATTCCCGCAACGATAATCACAAATCCTTGACCTCCTTTCTCCATTACTACATGCTATGCTTCAATGGGAAAAGAGGCATCCATATTACGATACAAAAAAAGACGCAATAATTATGCGTCTTCCCTAGAAACTATTAACTACATTCAAATGATCTCTTTTTATACCGATCGGTGATACTGGATACCGTTTAAATAAGACAGGTAGATTTATACGTTCTAGCTCTCCTTCGTATAATAAGCTTCCGTATATACTACCATCAAGCTCTTTAACAACTTCTTGAAGGATATTTACATACTTTGAGTTTTCATTTAAAACCGCTTTTAAGCTAAGCCATTCCTCCTTATTTTGGAGAGGAAATACCGCTAATTGAATTCTTTTGTTAATCTCTTTTTCATTTTGAGTTTGATAGCTATATCGATGAACTTTCTGCAACGGTTGTTTTTGTTGTTCAATTTGCACTAAATCTTCAATCATAGCACTTGCAGTAGCCTTTGAACCAGCTCCTGGTCCTTGAAGCATAAGAGTCCCAACCAAATCCGTCTTAATAACAATGCCATTGTCTACTCCCTCCACATTGTAAAGAGGATGTTCTGAGCTTACAAACGTGGGCTTTACTGTTGCTTTGATTCCCTCATCTTCTCTTTTCAAAGAGGCCAGCAGCTTTAGCCTTAATCCATGCACCTCACCTAAGGCTAGATCTTCTAATGCGACTTGTTCAATCCCGATTCTTTCAACCTTTTCCCAGTCGGGCTGCTCATGATAGATTAAACTGCTTAAAATCATTTGCTTGTAGAAAGTATCTCTACCAGAAATATCACTTTCTGGGTTAGCCTCTGCGTAACCGAGTTGCTGTGCCTCTTGCAGGCAATCTTCAAAGCTTAATTTCTCATTTCTCATTTTCGATAGAATGTAATTGCTCGTTCCATTCAAAATACCCTCTAGAACTAAAATCCCATTCACTTGAAGGAGCTGAATAATCGTTCTAAGTAAAGGAATCCCTCCCGCAACGGCTGCCTCAAACGTTAAGAACTTACCTTTATTTAAAGCATATTCCGATAGCTCCTCACCACGATTAGCAAGCAATTCCTTGTTTGCACTTATGACATGACAGCCACGATCTAAAAATAACTGTATATAGGAATAGGCTGGTTCAATACCAACAATCGCTTCGAACACATAGTCTATTTTTGGGAGAGCTAGGATTTCGTCAATCTTTGTAGTTACAATAATATTCTTGGGAATCTGACGTTCCTTTTCTGTCTTCACTAAAATACCAACTATTTCAACCTTCTTACCAATTACCTTTTCCAGCTTCTCCTGATGAGTATGAAGGATAGAATCATATACACCTGAACCTACCGTACCAAATCCTAAAAGAACCACTTTCACCGTTTCCATCATGTTTTCCTCCTCTGATAAAATAAAAAACCCTCTTCCAAAGAAGAGGGTGTATTGTTATCATCTCTTCTTATCTGTCAAAGCACAATTGCTTTGCAGGAATTGGCACCGTGTTTTCTATAAAAAGAAAATCGGTTGCCGGGTATCATCGGGCCAGCCCCTCCACCACTCTGGATAAGAAATCCAATATTCAATTTATTTATGGATAATAATAGCACAAACTTTTTTTAAAAGTAAAGAAGAATTATAGAATCTTACAATTTTGCCATAAGATTATATATATCTTGAAGAGTCTCATATCCCTTTTGCTGAGCTTTATCAATAAAAATACACCACAGAACAGCTGTCAATTTAGCGTCTCCTAGTGCATGATGTCTATCCACTACTTCTATCCCATACCGCTCGCAAATATCCTCAAGCTTGTTTTGGGTTAATTCCGGATCGGCAACTCTTGATAGAAATGACGTATCAATGATGCGATGTTTTTGAGGGGCTTTGAATTGTTTCCAGTTCGCTGCTTGCAAGAAATTTTTTTCATGATTTGAATGGTGTGCAACAAGTGGCGTTCCTCTAGCAAAGTGATAAAAATCCAGCAGAACATTTGATAACGGCGGCGCACTCTTTAGCTCCTCTTCAGAAATTCCTGTTAACTCCTTCACCTGGACTGGAAGTTCTTTATCATATTGAACTAAAGAATAAAAGGACTCGGTTTCTTTCACATACGCACCTTTTGTCTTTATAGCACCTATAGACAAAATTTCATCGCCTTTTTCAGGAAAGAAACCTGTTGTTTCAAGGTCAAAAACCGTCACCTCTAATTCAGACAATGGAATCAGTAAGGCATTGTCTGAATTCAGTTCTTTTTGAATTTGACGCAAAAAGGCAACATGCTGACCGTTTTGTCCCTGTAAGCCACTATATACATTTGTCCCCAGTTTCCCCTGGATTCCCCTCACAAAATGAATAAATGGTTCAAACGCCATGATTTCCACCCTTTTCAATCATTCTTTGAACGTATTGCTGCAGCTTCTTTCCATCTTTCAGTATCTTTTTAATTAGTTTTTGATTGTCTTTCGTAAGTTTTTTTACATACAAATAGTGGGAATCATCATAAGAAGCCGTAATAGAAAGGTGATCTAATCGGAACTGAAGAAGTTGCGAAAAATTCTCCTGATATTGAGATAACTCCTCATACTTCTCTAATTTGTTTAGCTCTTTTAATCTGCCTATTGTACTAGTCTCGATTATTCCTTCTTTCCACGCCAATAGCCGAACTGCATTCACATATGGTATAAAAGCAGAATACTTCAAATCAATAGCTCCAGCATGTATTCCCTTCTCCTCAACAATGATTTGTCCTAGTGGACCAATTGTCTTTTTTACATGTTTTACATTTTCTAATAATCGGCCTAAAAATTGAGGATGGGAATGGCTATATTCGTGGATCACGTTTTTTAGATGGTAAAGGAGGTCATGGTCACCTACAAGTTTTCTAGCATCATAAAAAATTTGCAAATTACGAATCGAAACCCAACTGCTCTCCTCCATCCAACTTACCACCTGTTTATTCCAGCTGGCAGCTGTTTGACACCATAGTGGATTTGAACTCATTACCTTACCATCGCAAAATGGGTAACCAACTATTTGTAATCCAATTGATAATTCATTTCCTAAATCACTAAAATAAGAACCAGCCTCTTGACTATCGTCTTGAAAAATAATCCCATGATCTTGGTCACTTATTATTCCTTGTTCAAATCGTCCCCCGCTACCAGTAATAAACCATACAAAGGCACACGGAGGTTCAGCATTCATTCGGGCACTCGCAGCCTTAAATACCTTAATCATAATCTCGTCGTGGAACTTATTTAGAGAATCTGAATTTGATATATACTCTGCAACATGAGTTTCTTTCCATAATTTTATTGATTCATATGAACTCAAATCCTACACGCCCTTTAAGTAGATAAGGAAAGCCCCATAAAATGAGGCTCTCCTTATTAATTATGAAGAAACTTTTTGATTTTCACTAGTTAAAAATACTTCTGGGTATCCGTAGCTACCATGTTCACTTACATCTAGACCCATAATTTCTTCTTCTTCAGTTACACGTAATCCTCCAAGTACTTTCTTTGCAATCACTAGGATAACAAATGAGACGACGAATGCATATAAACCTGATACACCAACACCCATTGCTTGAACTCCAAGTTGCTCTAAGCCACCGCCATAGAATAAACCAGGCTTACCAACTGTCGCTAATTCTGGTGTTGCAAAAAAACCTGTTGAAAGTGTTCCCCATACCCCAGCCGTACCATGTACAGATAAGGCAAAGATCGGGTCATCAATTTTACGTTTTTCAAAGAATCTCGCGCTATAGAATACTAGAATTCCAGCTACAAATCCGATAACAACTGCTGCCCACGTATCAACGAAAGCACATGATGCTGTAATAGCAACCAGACCTGCGAGTGCACCATTTAAAATAGTTGGAATATCTGATTTTCCTAATACAACCCAAGAAATAATTAGTGCTGCCACTGCACCCGCACCCGCAGCTAAATTCGTGTTAAGTGCTACAAATCCAAAGAATCCAGCATCAACCGAAACGGTACTACCAGCATTGAATCCAAACCAACCTACCCAAAGAATAAGAACACCTAATGCTGTGAATACTTGGTTATGTCCATAAATATTATTTGCTGAGCCATCTTTGTTATATTTCCCAATACGAGGCTTTAATAGAATAGTAGCTGCTAGTGCCGCCATCGCTCCCGTTAAGTGAACAACTGTTGAGCCAGCAAAGTCTTGCTTACCATGTTCCGCTAACCAGCCACCGCCCCAGATCCAATGAGCAACGACCGGATAAACTAATGCTGAGAACAATACTGTAAAGATTAAATATACGGATAATTTTGCACGTTCAGCAAAACCACCAAGAGCAATTGTTATGGCAATTCCTGCAAATGCTAATTGGAATAAGAAGAATACTGAAGAATTAAGTGCTAAATCTAATTCTGCTCCACCATAGAAAAAGTTTGAAGCACCAACAAAGAAGTTAGCATTGTCACCAAAAATAAATCCAAAACCGACTGCCCAGAATACTAATGAAGCTAAACCGAATGTAAAAATGGTTTTACCAGCAATATGACCAGCGTTCTTCATTCGAGTGGAACCTGCTTCTAGCATGATAAATCCACCGATCATGAAGATAACTAAGACTGCTGATACCATTACCCATAGACTGTTCATTAAGTAGTTTACATCCATTTTTCTTTTCCCCCTTAATATTTGTTGTGTAACTTTACTTAACATTATAATGTCATAAAATATAACATCAGTTCGATTAAGTTTATTTTAAACGATATCTATAAAGAGTCAATATTATTTACAAACATTCTGAAAATACCATGTTAGATAATCTAACAATCAATATATGTAACCCCTTTCTTTACGATTTGACAACAAAAAACACCATCTTCCACAAGGAAAACGGTGTTATTTCGTGCTTATTTCATCAACAAGTTTTTCAGCTACTCGGCGATAATGATTGCTAATATTAATTAATGAGGCGATAAGGAGAACATTTTTTAAATAAAGATTATCTTCTTCAGTAGTATCTTCCATTTCTTCAATCACATCTTGCCAGTGTGACTTTACCTCTTCGTGAAAAGATGTAACATTTTTCATAGCCAAATTTAGGTAGGATGTATAGAATTTCTCTAAATCCAGATTACCTGATTGGATACCATCATTTAAACCAACTAATGTTGTTTTAATATCATTAATAGACAAGCCACCCTTAAGCTGGAATATGAGACTAATAAGTATAAGATGCTCCTTTGAATACTTCTTATTTTTTATCGGAATGAACAATTTATCCTTTGCGTAATTGTTTATCATTGTTTTCGTTAATAATTTCTCATCTTTATTTCTTTTCGTATCATTAAATTTCTGATCAAATAATTGAATAACTTGATCCATATATAAATCAATTGCTGGAATATCGTCCATTGTAATTTGTTGCTGCAATCCTAGCTCGTCTATAAGCTCATCAAGATGTTTCATAATACTCTCCTTTTTTCTTCTATCTACATTTCAATTTTACTTCACAATTCATTATTAGTAAATGTTGACTAGTTGTTGTAATACGTATACTATAATAAGTAGTTATAAAAACTACATGTAAAAAAGGAGAGAAGCACATGCTTTCTTATATTAGAGAACCTATCAATGGTCTTACCCATTTGGCAGGAGCCATTCTTTCGTTTATCGCCCTCTTAGCGTTGGTGATTAAAGCTTCCATAACAACGAGCTCCGCTTTGACAATTACTTCTGTTATCATTTTTGGGATAAGTATGATATTGCTGTATTCAGCATCTGCCACATACCACATGGTTGTTGCAAAAGATTCGGTCATTGCTTTTCTGCGTAGGCTTGATCACTCGATGATTTTTATTCTCATTGCAGGGACGTATACTCCTTTTTGTTTAATTAGTCTGAATGGATTAACCGGTTGGGTACTGTTTTCTATTATCGTATTTGCTGCTCTTTGTGGTGTGTTATTTAAAATGATTTGGTTTAGTTGCCCGCGTTGGTTATCAACAGTCATTTATATTGTGATGGGTTGGATGGTAATCTTTGTCGCTTCTCCTCTTGCAGATATTTTGAGTAGCTCTGGTTTATTTCTGCTCGTTTTAGGAGGAATTTTTTATACAATTGGCGGTATTATTTACGGAGCGAAACCTAAATTTCTTCAATCACGTTTTATGGGATTCCATGAGATTTTTCATATTTTCATCATGCTCGGATCGACCGCTCACTTCCTATGCGTGTATATGTATGTACTATAAATTAAATAACAAATCCCCAATTAATCAATTAATTAGGGACTTGTTTTTGTGACTTCCAATAATAAATTTCGGATTAATCACAATCGGTAATTACTACTCCTAAAGGTACAGGAACACCATTAAATGTGTTGAAAACTCGTGTATTTGTTTCATCAAATAATTCTAAATCAATGATGTCGTTCGCATCGTCAACAAATAGAGAAAATGTGTACGTACCAGGATCAATTCCTTCGCTACCTGCCTGTACTTGACCTGAACCAGTAACAAACATTACATTTTCTTGTCCTTCGCCTGGGCAGTTAATTGTAAAAAATTCATCCGCAACAAAAGTAAATTCAACAAAAGGATCCATTCCGTCAGTACTAGTAAAGGTAAACGTGAAATTTGTACCCTCAAGAGTACAGGAAGGGCAAATATTACTACTTGTTGAAACATCACCTACTCTATTTTGTTGCTGGACCTGTACCGTTTGCCCCTCAGTCGAAAATCCAAAATCTGTTCTGCAATCACAAGGTGCTGCAGTAGTAGTGGTCGTTGTATCAGTCGTTGTTGTCGTTGTATCGGTAGTAGTGGTCGTTGTATCAGTCGTTGTATCAGTCGTTGTATCAGTAGTAGTTGTTGTGGTGGTTGTTGTTGTTGTTGTGGTGGTTGTTGTTGTTGTTGATGTAGAAAGAAAATCAAGAATATTTTCGAATTTAAATTGAAGTAACATTTCTTTTTTAATGATAGTTTGCAACATTCTTTCCACTTCACGATTTACTTGCAATAATTCAGCAAGGCTCCCAGCAACAATATTCGGGTTTACTATATTTCCTTGATCATCCACAAGAGTACCGATTGCTCCCTGAAGCTTCTCAGCTTCAGTATTAATTAGGTGCGCTAAACCAAGTTCTTCAAATGCAATCGAAGCAAGAAGCAAGAGAATTACTTGTTCAGAATCAAGACCATCGATTGGATTAATACCATCAGGAGGGATATTTGGAAAAGACATATTAAGATATACAACTCCTTTTCAATTTAATGTAACAATAATAAATTATTCAAGTTCCCGTAGTTTGTATAGACACTTATAGGTGAATATGACAATTCTAATAAATGTTCTTCCTTCTCTATACTTAATTTATTCCATCCTTGTAATATGGGTTTGGACTTATTTCATGTCAAACACACATTTTTTCAAGCGTTTTATTATAACTTTTAAGCTTCGTCATTTCTTTGAAAAACTTGTTGATATGAATCTATTTATAGCGTGAAAAAGACCACGACCTACAAAAAAACACCCAATTGCTTTAAGCAATTGGGTGTTTATATAATGACCTGTGAGGGACTTGAACCCCCGACCCCCACCCTGTCAAGGTTGTAGAGCGAAACAGATTATAACAGATTTAGTTTGAAATCGTTGATATTATAGGCTTTTATTCTTCCTATGTATGATTTAAACAGATAAAATTGGTGGCAGTATGATTGGTTTTGCCACCATGTTGCCACCAATACAATAGCTATCAAACCCCTTGTCCTATAAGGTAATTAATCACCTTAAGCCACCATTTTAGGTGTAACTAACCACAACATATATACATAGAGATGTACGTCAATTATTTATGATGGTTGTAGCTAAATCCGTGATTTAGGAATTCTTTAACAATGTAAATACCTTCCTCATCCTATTGATGAAATGATAAAATAGCCCTATGAAACAACTAGGGGGAGACTATGAACGAAACACATGATCTATTAGAAAAATATCAAATCAAACTAAAAGAAGGTATCCGAGAATACCGCGATACCAAGGATTCACTCCAGTTCAGAGCTAAAATTGATGAGATAGTTAGTATTATTGCTAGTATGGATAATAGCAACATAAAGACCGATGAAATGTTTGAATCTTATATGGGGATGGCCAGAGATTTGGTTTATTATAGTTTGGAACTGAAAGATTTTCATTTGGGCGATTCCATTTACAAAAGACTATGCCCGGGATTACCAACGAGTTTTCTTCAAGAGAAGGACATTGATAAGAAAAAAAAACAATGGGGGTTTTACTCGGACCTTGTCATGAATTATTTTACCATCCAGCACAATTTGAACGGGATTTCGTCCGAACAATTACTTTCTCTTGGGATGGTTTTAAAGTGGTTCAAGAGATATAACGGATACTTCGACACCGATAAACCACTTTTTATAGATATGCTGATCGATACACATTCAGAATGGAAAGAATTAATTACTCCGGAAGAGGAAGAAACTTTTTGGACCGAACTTACCAATTGGATGATACAAGACTTTCTAAATGCAGTCTCTGATAATCTTACGCTTTATAAAAAAGTGAAAAGTTTTTATACCAGTTATAAAAAAACAAAACGCCTTGACCCCTTGGCCTATCGAGTCGTTGAATATGCAATGCTGATTGTGGGCGTTGCAGAAAAGAAACTGGAATACACCACTTTGGTGGATAAAGCCTCCTCCTTCCTCAAACATATGAAGGAGCCTTTTTGTAAGAGACAGGGTGAAGGACTTTCTGAAATATTCTCTGAAATCATAACCCTCTGGATACCTACAGGACATTTTTCTGATACCCAGCTTCTCGGAAGAATTGTACGCGAAAGCAACTCTACCACCTACAAAAAGGAGGTTTTCTCTAAAATAATCACTTACGGGATAGACCTTTCCAAGTGGTATAAAAACAAAGCTTACTCCCTAGTTGCTTACGCCTATGAGGAGGAATTATTTTCAGAGAAAAAAGTGGAAAGTCACCGTTTCGAAATTGCCTTTAGCCTAGCAAACGGTAAAAAATATGAGAAAGCGAAAAAGCTCTATGAAGAGCTAATACAAAACGAACAAGGCTCGGGTGCTGTACTAAACAACTTAGCCGTTATCTACAGGGATATAGACAAAAACTACGATAAAGCCCTAGAATTTTTCGAACTCGCCGCAAAAAACGAACCAGAAGAAGAACTTTTTCAAAGAAACATCAAAACAACAATGGAAATGATCAAAAAAGAAAAAGAAAAACCGAAAAGGCAGATCGAGAATTATTTTAAAAAGACTGACAAACAGCTAAAAAGTATCTGTTTCACCATATACAAATTGGAAGACCTTGATAAAGTCACCATCGAAGATATTGAAAATGCAACAAGCTTCAAAGGTACTTACCTTAAAAAACACTTGTCCCAACTTGAAAATTTGGAACTGATCTTCTTTGATGCCGAAAAGGGATGGAAGCTTGAATCTCCTATCCGGGTGAAAGTGGCAAGTTATGTTGATCCGAAACTAGAACGGCAAATCATCCGGAACAACAGGGCAGTGATGTACCGCCCTATCTTTTATCATGAAGCGGAAATCACACTGTACCGGGTCTTGACGGAACTTTTTCCACAGCATTTTGTTTTTCCAAACATGGACTTAAAAACGATTATCCAAGTGGAAAAAATAAGAGACTATATCGGCAGCGAACTTTTAGATTATCTATTCAAGGCCCATGTAGATTTCGCCATCATCGAAACTAAAACGTATTTCCCAATCCTCACCTTTGAGAGGGACAGTGAATTTCAGGATGTAGAGCCCCAAAAATCGAACGCCGTAAAGAAGAATACGATTTTCGAGACAAGCGGACTTCCATTAATACGTATACGTTACAATAGTGCCATGGATTATGAACGGTTGAAAGAAGAAATCAAACAGGCAACTAAAGAGTACATCCTTCAAATTAGCGGAAACACAGATGCAGAGACCCGAAGGATTTTGGAGTCAATCGACCCGAAACGATTTGGTATCCTTAAGGACCTGCCGTCTGACGATGAGCTAAAAGAAGCGTGGAAGAAATTGGTTGGAAACATGGTGGCGGCCCATACGAATTTGCTTGAGTTTGACCAAGAACAGTGCGTGTTAAGGGTTACTGTAGAAGAAACCGCGAGGCCGGTATTGGAACTTGGGGCAGAAAGCATCAAAAGCAAGCTTTATCAACAATTTCCTATTTTGAACTCAGTTCAGTTTTATTGGTCGTAAGCGCAAAAAAATGAATACGAGGTAAGGATTTCCTTTCGGAAAGATGGTGTAATTAAATTTTAGTGTTTATAACTATATAAAAAATAAGGACCTCTAAGAGGTCCTTATTTTTTACTAATGCATTAATCTGTTACTTATCTCGCCCTATACGTGGAAATTATGACATTATCATTTATTTTTTCTCTTGTTCGTATTTTTGCAGCTAATTTTAATATTTACGATGCAGTTTTATAAATCTTTTATTCACTTTTACTACAAATTGTTTTTATATAAGCTTTTTAGCTTTGCGCTTTAATTGATAAAATATTTTTGTTTATTCATCTTCATCCAAATCCCATAGAGGAATATCCCAGTCGGTAGTAGTACTTTTTGTTGATTTTTCTAAATTACATTTTTTGCATAATAATTGTAAGTTTGTAGGATCATTTGTACCAAATTTATCAAGGGCAACGATGTGATCAATATTTGGATCGGGATCTGTACTAAGCTCGTAACTCAAATCCTCCCTACGAATTACACATTTCGCTCTATCCCTATGAATTATTCCGTTTCTTATCCACTTTTTCCAATAATCTTTACGTTTAATCCGTCTATTTATGTCAAAACAATCTGGATATCTATTAATTAATTCATCGAGATTTTCTTTAATGAATTCACCAAGCCTTTCATGAAAATCGCGAAGAAAATATCTATTATTCATTAGGATATGCCATGCAGCATCCTTTGCCTTCGAATTACCTTCAAAGTATTTACTGGCTATTAATTCAAGATAACCTGAAAGTGAAACGCAAGCGTGACAGTTACATTTCTCATGGTCCTTTGATTTACATATTAGAACATTATCATAGTCCGGTTCCCGGTATCCTGTTAAATCAATTCCATTTTCATATTTAAAAGAATCAATTGCCTGCTTGTAATTTTCCTTTTTTACTTCATGGAGAATAAAATTTATTTCTTCCTCAAAATAACTCACATTCTGTACGAATAAATCTATATAATCATGAAGTACGGTATAAGGTTGGGGATCATAAAGTTTCGTAAAAGAATAATATCTTAATTTGTTACATAAATCACAAAAAATGTCGTACTCCTCATCATAAAAGGAACTAAGAATGTAACGCGCTAATTCAATTCCCCTTGTATAGTTAAGCGCCCTATGTATTACTGTCAATTTTAAATCATCACCCTTCAAATAATTAATTTTTTGTGGATAATCACCATTTATTATTAATCTTGTTCATCTACAAGAGCTCAGACACTTTTTAAAGGCAACTCCGCCTGTAAAGCATCAGGAAGCCTATCATAATTTCGTGTGATTGCTTGTAACAGTGTTGATGAATCTCATAACCTAATCGTAATAAAGTTTCTCCTGCCTCTTCCAAAACAACCTTATTAAACCCACCCCAAGAAACGAGAAGCCCCTGATCCGCGTCAAAATTTTTAAGGATACCTTGTAAATTCCTAAGGACAGTTACATCGATTGGTGATTGTGATGATTTGACTTGTACACAATTACGTTAATGTTTTGGTCAAGATCATTACGATATTTATAACCTCCTATTACTTCACCAATTGCTATTGAGGACGAAAATTTAGACGGTAATGCAATGAGATCTTTTTCCTTAATTCGATTGATAAACGTCCAAATTTGTCCAACTTCGTTATTAATAGTATTTTTTTTACTCCCTGGGTAGGTATTTTCATATATTTTTTTAGTTCTTCTCTGTTATTAATCTTAGATAAATCCGGTAAGTCACTCCACCTAATAGCTGCAACCCCATTGTTTAAGGCCCCTTTTTCTTGTTCTCCATTTCTTCCTACTCGTACTAGCCATAAGCTCATTGTTTTTCCCAACTCATAGCTACTGAGACTTGTCCTATAATGATCAATTAGGACTTAATTGCTGAGTCATTAGAGAATTATTACTTGAAAAATAATATAAGGATACTAGCGGCAGAGCAATATTTGGGCCCTGACGTCAGTATCCTTCCTAACTCTGGTTTACAGCTCACCAAATTTTCTAGAATTAACTATCTTTTCTCGCCTACTCATCAATAGGTTAAATGCTGATTCTGGCAACATTTGAAATTGCTCAGGCACTATTATCTGAGAAACAACTTTTTTTAACTGTTTGTTTCTACCCACACCTAGCAATATACAAAAGGTTGCTTCATCCTCATGTAAAACCCTCTCCATCAAGAAGCGTTTCCTTTCCACTTCTTCCCTTAAAAGCTTATTAGATGCATTAAGTAAAAATACCATAATAACCGGTAGTTCCTCTATTCGGTAATCCTTCATATAATTAACAGCTGTGTATGGTGTAAGAAGAGCTGAGCGCCCTTTTAATTCCAAGAGTCTCTGAGCTCTTGTAGAAAGAAAGTCATTAATTTGAGCACGGTTTTCTGAACCTAACAACAGCAAATATCTAGCAGCTCTGATACATATTGTATCTTTGGTGCTATCTAATAACTTTATCATCTGCTTGAACATCGGACTCATCTCTTGTTCAGGCTTTACATATGGTCCAATTAACATATCAAGGAAAACTTCCGATTCCTCATCCTCAAATTTACTATTTACCTTTCTAGCCATGTAAATATCTATTTCTTCCCTATAATTAGAGATAAATATATTGCTTGTTCCATATTCTTCAACCAATTGGTTTATTTGCTCAGAGTAGTCATTGTACTCAAAGTATAATCCTATGTGGTCTAATTCATCATTTACCTTAATATGTGGGTTTTTGGATGCCTTGCTTCTTTGATACAGATAATTTAAGAAAATGCTTGGTGAGTCAAATAACTCGGGGTATACTCTCAAATCATTCACTGAAACACACCATACCGGAAGATCATTGCTTTGGATGAATTCGGTTTTTTCAATTTGCGAGGCAACTTCATTGAAATCGTCCAACGTTACACAACAAGCCTGTATAAAATTAACATCTTTAATTAAAGAGAGAAACTCATAACGCTTTTTACTTTCCTTCTTATAGATCTCAATCTTACCAGAGCGATTGTATTCTTCAAATAGTCGTAATGACTGCTCATAAGGGTTTTGGGCCAAAGCTCTTAACGAATCCTTATAAGCCTCCTCATCGGAAAAAGGAGAGACAGGGGACAACGCTCCTCCCTTAACCTCTAAAATAATCATTACATCGTCATAAATAATAATACCATCACATTCACACCATTCATACTTCCCGTTTCCTCCAACAGGAGCTCTGTAAAATACATTCTGATACATTTGAGCTGTAGGAAGAATTTTTTTAAATAATGCAAAAGGAATTTTTTCTGATAAATCCTGTTGAATATTATTAATGGCTGTTGAAAGGTCTTTATTCCTTCTTCGTAGAGCACGAAGGACGGATCTATAAAAATTGTCTATTAAGTTATCAATAGAGAAGCAGTAATACTTATTCCCAATACCTAAAAAAGGTTTATATTTGATTGGTAATTCCTTAAGTATTACTTCCGAATAACTTGTAAAGAAGTCGCTATACTCACCTGGCAATATCGCCAGTTCTTTTATAAAGTCCAAGGGCCATCCCGTTATTCGCTCAACATCAAAGTACTCTGACATACTTAACAGTAACTCTTCAGAAAAATCTCCCTTTAGTGGGCCCCCACCATCGATCATAACATCCATGAACCCTGCCGTTCGTAAATGCTCACTGATTTTAAGAATTCCATCCACAATATCTGAAGCAGTTACTTTAAACACCTCTAAAAGATGTTCATTGTATGGAAGAAGTAAATCTTGAAAATGTTCTTTTTCGAATGTTGGATACAGCGTGCCCGATACGTTCATCTGCATGCCCTGAGAGTATTTGATTAATTCGTCACGTGGCATAACATCTACATACATATTTGCAGCAACAAAGAGTTCATCCAATTCTTCCATACATTCTCCTATTTCATCCATGTGCAAACATCCATCCTCGAAAGGCGCTTCCGAGGTTACTACAAGACTTTGTATAATATCAATTCCTTTGTTCATTGAAGGCTTACTGTTACCGAGGACAAACCTTTCCTGATCACTGAGAAGATAAAAAAACCTCTGTATGTAGAGTTTACTCATAGTGACTAAGGGGTTTCCTCTTAAAATTTTGCTTTGAATCTTCATGAGGGTTTCTTCCATTTTCTGTACTAGCTGATCAGGGTTAAGTGCAATCAACATTTCAGATAACTCATTCGCTTCCTTCATACACTACCTCTCTCTCTGAATCATAATAGTAAGTGGGAAGGTATAAAACCTCCTCTCATGAATTAGGCATGGATAGGCCAATCCTTGTATTTCTCTTTGGCTTCCTCAACGACGGCCTTTAGTATAAACTGCAGCACCTGCCCAGTCACTTTCTCCCGAATAAGCGTCTTGGTCACAGCCACCCGAACTTTTGCCATTACATCTGTTCGATGTGATTAAGTCCAGCCAGGCTTTAGTTCTTTCTTGAGTTCCTTTACAATGGACCGAACTAAGCCAGCAATGTACTCATTTGTAAACGATTGCTCCTTCATACTGGCCAATAATCTCGTAAAATGAGATCTCTTCCTCGCTGAGTCCCAAATTCTGACGTTTGTGAACCTCACTCTGTAATTCGTTTCGCAACTTCACCATCATATGAACTACATCAGCAGCTGTAATGATGCGGTCACGATACTCCCGCAGCGTTTTCTCCAACAATTCGCTCATAGATTTAGACGCATTCTTATTCTTGGAATAAACAACTTAATCTGATTCTCGATTAGCTGCTTAAACAATTTCAGCCGCAGATCCTGATGTTTCTTATCCTTCACATCAATCGTAAAGGACTCGTCTAGAATAGAAATGTCCGGTTTTCTCAATGCCTGCTACTGCAAATATATCAATAGTTTCTTTCGTTGTTAGGCTAATGTCCACCAAGCGAGCCAACTTACGCTCCAATTCTTTTTCAGAGGTAAAATCATTCATCTTAATTTTGCGAATTTGTGTTTTAACTGTCTCATACATCAGCACTTCATCCACCACCTGACGGATATCCATTTCATTGAGTACGTGTTTATATGCCTTCGACAGCTTCAACTGCGCTTCTAGAAAGTCCTTTTCCTCCGATATATCCAGAAATAACCCGACGAGCATAGCAAGAATGTCCTCCCACTCTACTTTATCAAGGCACTTCCAATTTGCCGGGCGTAGTGCATCTGGTACAAGGGTACGAATATGCCCTAAGGCATCCCAAAACAGCTGGAGTGCTTCCTCTATGTTTAAAAGCGATTGAGAGGCACTTTTGGTTTATTCGTATATTGCTTGGTTGCCTCCTTTAATTGATCTACGATTCCGATAAAATCTACAATCATGCCACTTTCCTTCTCAGGAAACATCCGATTGACACGGGCAATGGCTTGAATAAGGGTATGTCCCTTCATCGGCTTATCTACGTAGAGATATGTCATCGGCGGAAAGTATGAGCCGGTAAGAAACATATCAACTACCAAGCATAGCTTCAGCAGATCTTTTGGATCAGCCAAGCGTTCCTTGATAATTTTCTTTTCCTCATCATTCTTGATATGGGAGAACTTGCTGCCATCCTGGATGTCCTTCCACTCAACTGGATCATTTGTACCGCCCGTCATGATAACTTCCATCAAATGGCAATTCTAGATCTGTTTCATTTCATTATAAAGAGCAACACAGATTTCCCGGCTCATCGTGACAACTAAACCTTTTGCAAAAGGCTGTTCAATGCAGGCCCGATTGAAATGTGTCACAATTTCCTTTGCAAGCTGCCTCAACCGAACAGGAGTGCCAGCAATTTTCTTTAGCGCAGCAAACTTTCGTTTATATTCATCCAGCGCTTCGTCCCCCGTCCCTTTAGAGACAATTTCAGTGAAATCTTCAAGCCTCTACGGACTGTACCATATCATACGTATGAATGATTGGACCAAACTGCTCCGTTGTGTCTCTGCCCATCATGGAAACCGGCGTGTCAGTGAAGGCAACATGGGACGCGTTCGGCAATGCCAGCCGAAGATTCCCTGCCAATCCCTTTACTCCATATTGAGTATGGTGCGCTTCGTCAGCGATTACAATAAGGTTGTTCCGATCAGACAGACAGTATCGGGTGCTCGCTTTCGTTATCTTTCAATCGGAACTTCTCAATCGTGGACAGAACCACTTGACCACTCTCATTCCGTAGCAAATCCCGCAGATCATCGCCGCTTTGAGCTTGCTCTACCTTACCAATAAAACTGTATGCGGAAAGGAACGTATTATACAACTGCTCATCCAAGTCTGTTCGGTCTACCTGCAGGGCAACTGTTGGGTTTTGTAACTCCTTTGAGCGCCGCAATAGGTTGGAGAGAAAGAGCATAGTAAAAGACTTACCTGAGCCTGTACTGTGAAACACGGTACCAATTTTCTTATTACCGCCCGGACCTGCTGCCCGTAATGCCTCTTGATAAGCAATCTTTGCACCATGTTATGATTTAATCATATTAATTTTGCCACCAATTTGCCACCAATTCATCTGTTTTACTTCAAACTAAATTCCCTGTTATATAGAAAAAACCTTGATAACTCAAGGTTACCAAGGTTCTGTTATAATGACCTGTGAGGGACTTGAACCCCCGACCCCCACCCTGTCAAGGTGATGCTCTCCCAGCTGAGCTAACAGATCTCTTATTAAAGTACATATTTTATTATACTTGATTTAAGAGAATTGTCAATATCATCCCTCACTTATCAGAAGTCTTTAATTTTCCTTGAAAATTTATTTTCTCTCCGCTTTATCACAAAATTTTCCCAACTTTCTAACTCTATAAGTCTATTGATTTTGTTAGAAAATTATTACTATACTTACCTTACAACCTCGCAGGTTGAACCTTTAAGTCGGGAAGGAGTTCATACAT